>NZ_JAZEYD010000030.1:0-7380 GCF_037027805.1 Acinetobacter sp. 161(2023)
TATTAGGTCTTGCTCCTTATTTCTTTGAGACCAAAGCTTACCTTTATGGTGGAAAAGACAACTTCTGGGGAGCTAGTTTTGATTTCGACCGTGATTTATTACTCACTCAAAAGTTGATTACTCAGCCATATATTGAAGCAGATGTTGTGTTTAATGATAATTCTGACTTTGCATCAAAGACGGGATTGTCAGAATTGAAGACAGGTATTAAAACTCGTTATGAGATTACCAAACGTATCAGACCATTTGTTGATATAGCCTATCAATATGAGAAAGGAAAAAAATCAACTCCTTTTCAAGAAGCAACAGATTCTGAAAAGGGATGGCTATATGGTGCAGGTATTGAATTAGTTTTTTAATTTGTCTCGATATTAAAATAGCAGCCTTAAGGCTGCTATTTTAATGAATAAAATTGCTAATTTTTTCTAAATCTGTAAAACTAAAAAAGCTTAAATTTTGGTCATGACATTATGCACTGGTTAAAAACATGCCTTTCGCTGTTTTTATCATTTGCTATCCTCATCGTAGGATCGGCAGCAGTAGCTTCATCTGTACATAGTCCATGTTTAATGTCATCTCAAGATATGCAATCCATGCAAATGATGAATTCTGAAGATCATGAAAAAGCAAGTGCTATGCACATGGATTGTATGAAAGCTGAAGTACAGATTAAGAAGCAATTACATGATCCATCATGTATGTCTAAGCAAGATTGTATTATGTCATTTTCTAAAATTGCATATACATCTACAGCACTAGGTGTTTTGCAATCTATGGTTTCTTCCCCTGTGGAACAGTCTGCTTTTTCTCCATTAAATCAAAATTTCACCTCATCTGATCCTTCCAATTTATGGAAACCCCCACGCTCTAATTAATTTGATGACTAATCATCATTCATAGAGTTTTCTATGGATGTTCTGCACGTGCGCGTGTACATCATTTTAGAGCTAAAAATATGAACTTTAATAAAGAAAAGCTGTCCCTAAAATGGGGTGGATGGTCAATAACCGCAGTTTGCTTTCTCTTGAGTTATGGTCATGCTTATGCCGAACCACTAACTTTGGATACAGCCTTAAAACTTGCGGAGCAATATGCACCTACCCTTAGAGCAAATAGTGCTCGAATTGAAGGGGCTGAGAATGTAGTTTCAGCTTCTGGCATTTTACCCAACCCTAAATTATTTTTCGGTTTGGAGAATTATCCTATAGCTGGTGATGCGTCATGGTCAGTCACACAAGATGGCATGACCATGCAGAAAATTGGTGTTATGCAAGATTTTCCAAACCGCGCCAAAAGACAAGCCGAGGTCGAGTTAGCAAAAGCTGAATTGGGTTCAGCTACTGCTCAAACTGAGATTCTACGTATTGAGTTACGTCAGAAAGTCGCATCTGCTTGGCTTAAACGCTTTTATCTTGAGCGTAAATTGGCGCTATATGATGAACTGTTTTCAGAAAATCGATTACTTTCTCAAATCACACAGACACAGGTCACATCCGGTCGGACAATTGTTGCTGATGCACTTGATCCAAAACAAGAAGCCACTGTATTACTTGACCGGAAGGATGATTTACTTCGTGATTTAAATAAAGCCAAACTAGAATTACATCGGTTGGTCAGTGTAGAGCAAACTGGAAATCCCTCTCAAATTGAAACCTTACCTGACCAAGCTCCATCCATCCATCTTGATACATCAAAGCTGTATCATAACTTGCATCAGCATCCTGAATTAAAAGCTTTTCAGGCTGAAAAGCTAACTGCTGAAGCAAAATTGAAACAAGCTCAGGCTTTACAAAAACCTGATTGGGGTATTGAGCTTGCATACCTGCATCGTGCCCCAGAGTTTGGCGATATGATCGGTGTACAACTGACAACTGAGCTTCCTGTATTTTCAAAAAAACGTAGTGGTCCCCTCATTCAGGCAGCCCTAGACGAGCAAAACAGGATTACTGCGGATCAAGAAGCCCAATACCGTGAACATCTCACGAAGTTAGATGACGGGCTATCCGATCTCGATGCGCTTGATCAGCAAATTAGACGTGCAATGCAAATAAGTATTCCACTCGCTAAACAAAAAGTGGGTTTACAGTTGGCAAGCTACCAAGCTGGTAAAAGCAATTTGTCTGATGTTATTACTGCCCGACAATCTCTTTTAGAACAACGTTTGCGTCTCATTGATCTCCAACAACAACAGGCTGTGACTAAAGCCCAACTTTATTTTGCCTTTGAAGAGCCGACCTTAAACCATGCTGAGGAGCAGCCATAATGTTAAGAAATAAATTGGCAGTGACTGTCATAGGAGTTGCCACAATTAGTTTGGTTGCAGGTGGTGGTGCTGGATATTGGATAGCACATCAGAAAGACAATCCTCAATCTACTTTAGCGGGTCAGCAACAGGATGCCAAAGTGTTGTATTGGTACGACCCAATGAAGCCTGAACAGCATTTTGATAAGCCAGGTAAGTCTCCATTTATGGACATGCAACTGGTACCTAAATATGCAGACGAAAATACTGCGATGACGGATGAAAGTCGTCCTACAGTCAAAATAGATCCATCTCTTCAACAAAATTTAGCCATCCGTTACGGCACTGTTGAACAGGCTGTAATTGGAAATGCCATGTTTACTAATGGCATATTACAAGCAAATGAACGGCAAACAGCTATTTTACAAACTAGAGCAAGTGGCTTTGTTCAGCGAGTGTATGGGCATGCTGTTGGAGATATGGTGACCGAAGGAAGCCCTATAGCTGATATTTCAATACCCGAATGGACTGGAGAGCAAACTGAATTTTTAGCTGTGCTCCGTACTGGAGATCGTTCCCTTATTCAAGCAAGCCGTCAACGTTTGCAGCTTTTAGGAATACCACAAAATGTGATTCATCAAGTTGAGCGAACTCGTCGAGTGCAATCTAATATAACTTTGCAAGCTCCCATTAGTGGATTTATTGATTCACTAGAAGTCCGCAATGGTATGGCTTTGGCTATGGGACAAACCTTGGCCACAATTAAAGGTATCAACCCGATTTGGCTAGAGGCAGCCGTTCCTGAAAAACAAATTGCTGGAATCAAACGAGGTATGAGTGTAGAAGCCAATTTTGCTGCTTTTTCTCAAAAAGTAACTGGCAAAGTTATCGACATTTTGCCTACCTTAGATACAACATCAAGAACTATTAAAGTTCGGATTGAATTACCAAATCCTAGTGGTCAACTTAAGCCAGGGATGTTTGCTTCTGTCAATATAATAAATAATCCCCAAAGCAGTTTGGTTATACCAGAGCAAGCTGTTATACGTACCGGTACTCGGAATGTTGTCATTGTAGGGCATGAGCAAGGACGTTTTGAACCTGTTGTTGTACAGTTAGGTCAAAGTGATGGCAATAAAATTGCAGTCCTGCAAGGGTTGAAAGCTGGTCAGAAAGTAGTGATTTCAGGACAATTTCTGATTGATTCTGAAGCAAATTTGCAAGGCGTATTGGATAAGCTCAACACTGGGCAACCAATTGCATCATCTCAAACGATTAAGAGGTCAACATATAAAGGTCTTGGTAAAGTTGAAAAAGTCACAAATCAAGATATTACCATTTCACACCAAGCTATTCCTGAGTTGGGCTGGGGTGCTATGACCATGAGCTTTAAACAGCCCGTACAACCATTTACCCGAATTCGGCAAGGTGACCAGGTCAACTTTAGTTTTACAAAAGTTGGAGATGCTTATGTCATTTCTGACATTTCAAAGATGTCTATGGCATCTTTGAAGAACTAACGGGAGAACTATTATGATCGCCCGTATTATTCGTTTTTCAATTTTGAATCGTGTATTTGTCTTATTGGCAGCTTTAATTCTGGCAGCTTGGGGTGTTTGGGCTGTAAAAAATACTCCGGTTGATGCTTTACCAGATTTATCTGATGTGCAAGTGATTGTCAGAACTAATTACCCAGGTCAGGCACCACAAATTGTTGAAAATCAGGTGACGTACCCTTTAACAACAACGATGTTATCAGTACCTGGTGTTAAAACTGTTCGTGGTTATTCTTTTTTTGGTGATTCATTTGTATATGTCATTTTTGATGAACATACCGATCTTTATTGGGCCCGTTCGCGTGTATTGGAATATCTAAATCAGATTCAGGGAAGAATTCCTGCAAATGCGAAATCTTCATTAGGGCCAGATGCCACAGGCGTTGGCTGGGTTTATGAATATGCGTTAGTTGATCCAACAGGACAACATGACCTTTCACAACTGAGAAGCATACAAGACTGGTTTTTAAAGTATGAACTAAAGACATTACCCAATGTGGCTGAAGTTGCCACGATTGGGGGAATGGTGAAGCAATATCAGGTTGTTTTAGATCCAAGTAAAATGGCCGCCTTAGGAATTACTCAAAACAATGTCATTGAAGCGATTCAAAAGGCTAATCAGGAAACTGGTGGTTCAGTCCTTGAAATGGCTGAAACTGAATATATGGTACGAGCTTCTGGTTATTTAAAGACATTAGATGATTTTCGCCAGATTCCACTACGAACAAATAGTTTGGGTGTTCCTGTTTCTTTAGGTGATGTTGCAACTATTCAACTCGGACCGGAAATGCGTCGTGGTATCACTGAGCTGAATGGACAAGGTGAAACTGTTGGCGGTGTTGTGATTTTACGGGCCGGTAAGAATGCACGTGAAACGATTACTGCTGTGAAAGCAAAACTGGCTGAATTGCAACAAAGTTTACCTAAAGGTGTGCAGGTGGTTCCCGTATATGATCGTAGTCAATTGATCGATCGGGCTATAGAGAATCTCAGCCATAAATTGATTGAAGAGTTCATTGTGGTGGCTTTAGTCTGCGGACTGTTTCTATGGCATTTACGTTCAGCAATGGTGGCTATTGTTTCTCTACCACTTGGGATTTTATCGGCTTTCCTGGTCATGTATTATCAGGGGTTAAATGCCAATATTATGTCTCTGGGTGGTATTGCCATTGCGATTGGGGCCATGGTCGATGCTGCGGTTGTGATGGTTGAAAATGCACACAAACATATAGAAGCTTGGCAGCATGAGCATCCTGATCAAATCTTAGCACCACAAGAACGTTGGGATATTATTGCTCGGTCAGCCAGTGAGGTTGGTCCTGCTTTATTTTTCTGCTTACTTATCATTACCTTATCTTTTATTCCTATTTTTACTCTACAGGCACAAGAAGGACGCTTGTTCTCGCCATTGGCGTTTACCAAAACCTATGCCATGGCAGCGGCAGCTGGTTTATCCATTACCCTGATTCCTGTTTTGATGGGTTATTGGATCCGCGGGAAATTACCCTCAGAACAGCGTAATCCATTGAACCGTTTCCTCATCAAAATATACCGACCTATGTTGGATCAGGTTTTAGCTCATCCAAAGACCACTTTATTTGGTGCGTTGCTAATTTTCCTTATTAGTCTTTTACCTTTAACTCGATTAGGTGGAGAATTTCTACCGAATATGGATGAAGGTGATTTACTGTATATGCCTTCAGCTTTACCAGGATTGTCCGCAGCTAAGGCCTCAGAACTGTTACAGCAAACAGATCGAATGATTAAAACGGTTCCAGAAGTTGCGACAGTATTTGGTAAAGCAGGGAGAGCTGAGTCAGCAACAGACCCTGCGCCTTTAGAAATGTTTGAAACCACGATTCAGTTCAAACCACGGTCTGAATGGCGCTCAGGTATGACACCTGACAAATTAGTAAAAGAACTGGATAAAGCAGTTCAAGTACCGGGTTTAACGAATATTTGGGTGCCACCTATTCGTAACCGGATTGATATGTTGGCAACTGGGGTGAAAAGTCCAATCGGGATTAAGATTTCAGCAAATGATCTGCAAGATATTGATCGGGTAGCACAGCAAATTGAACAAGTGGCTAAACAGGTGCCCGGAGTTAGCTCGGCTTTGGCTGAACGACTCACAGGTGGTCGATATGTTGATGTCGATATTAACCGTATGCAGGCTGCACGATATGGCCTCAATATCAACGATGTGCAGCAAATTGTATCATCTGCGATTGGCGGGGAAAATATTGGTGAAACTGTTGAGGGATTAGCAAGATATCCTATTAATGTACGTTATCCACGAGAGATTCGAGACTCATTGGAAGCTTTGAGAAATTTACCGATTGTAACTGAATCTGGACAACAAATTGTATTAAGTAGTGTTGCCAATATTCAAATTACAGATGGCCCTCCAATGCTGAAGAGCGAAAATTCCCGCCCTAGTGGTTGGGTTTATGTAGACGTACAAGGACGTGACTTAGCTTCGGTTGTGCAAGATTTGAAGCAGTCTATTGATCAAAAAGTAAAACGCTCCTCTGCCATGAGCATTAGCTATTCAGGGCAATTTGAGTTTATGGAACGTGCTAATGCGCGTTTAAAAGTCATCATTCCAATTACATTGATGATTATTTTTCTACTGCTCTATTTGATTTTTAGACAAGTACAAGATGCAGTTCTGATTATGGCAACGCTACCTTTTGCTTTGATTGGTGGTATATGGGCCATGTATTTGAGCGGTTTTCACTTTTCAGTTGCGATTGCAGTTGGTTTTATCGCACTTGCAGGTGTTGCTGCTGAGTTTGGTGTAGTCATGTTGTTCTATTTGAAGCAAGCAGTTGAACATGCACAGCAAAACCTATCTTCTTCAACGACATCCTTAACGAAGCAACAACTCAATGATGCAATCCGAACAGGAGCTGTACTACGCGTTCGTCCTAAAGCCATGACGGTTGCCGTCATTTTGGCAGGCTTAATTCCTATACTTTTAGGGACTGGGACAGGTTCTGAATTGATGAGCCGTATTGCTTTACCTATGGTTGGGGGCATGATTTCAGCTCCTCTACTGTCAATGTTTGTTATCCCGGCTGTATATCAGCTTTTAATCAAAAGAAAACTATCAACACATTGATCGTTTTATTATTTCGTCTAAAGAGGTTTTATTATGTTGAAATTCATGAAAATTATTGCTCTTGTTACCACTATTGCTGCATTAAGCGCATGTAGTAAAAATGAAGCATCAGAGCAGAAGAAAGCAGACGCACCTATGGAGCAGATGAATAAGGAGTCTTCTACCGCTACAACGGCTCAAGCCGTTGGCGTGATTACTGCTATTGATACGAAAGAAAATATTTTAACACTCGACCATGAAGCAATTCCTGCGATTAATTGGCCAGCAATGAAGATGGGCTTTAAAGTTGCTGACCCATCCTTATTAAATGGTTTAACTGTAGGAGATAAAGTTGACTTTGAATTAAAAGCAGAAGGAGAAAATTATATAATCATCGCTGTAAAGCCTAAGAATTCATAATGTACTAGTATATGGTGCCAATAGTGCTATATCCTTTAGACGCTATTGGCATTTTTATA
>NZ_JAZEYD010000031.1:0-5887 GCF_037027805.1 Acinetobacter sp. 161(2023)
GCGTTATAATTCTCTTGAAAATTCAACGCTGTAGTTTCTTTTTTGCCCAACCTCCCCAAGGTGGGCTTTTTTTTTATGATTTTTCACGTTCCACGCTTATTATTTAATCAAAGTTTCACGACTTTATTCATATTAATTAAACAATCGTGGTTAATCATAGGGTCTAAAAAAACGGCTCCAAAAGCCTCTTTTCTCAGGCTCTGGTTCAATGTGCTCTGGCACTGGAATCCGCTTATTTTCCCTCCGCTCTGGAGTAGTCAATCCGTCATGTTTAGCTTCTGCTGTGTCAGGTTCGGGATCTGGTTTGGCTATGCTGGGTTGCACTAATTCTTGATCGGTAAACGTAGTCATATTAGGTTTTGGGGCTTCTAATAGGCGTTGCATCGTTTCAATTTGGTTCTGATAGAAAGATTCCCGATCTTTGGCATCATCAAGCTGGTTTTTCAGCATGTCTATCTGCTGTCTAAGTAGTAAAACTTCTGCCGAATTTGGACTGTCTATTTTTACAGGTTCTTTTACATCCTCTTTTTTGACAGGTTCCCCGAAAACACGGATAGCCTCGGCTAGATCGATCTTATTCTGGGAATTTTTACTTAAAATTCCTTTCTTTATGTTGTTGTAAATCGTTTGTCTATTGATATTGTAAAGCTTAGAAAGCTCGAGAACTGTAAGGCTTTTCATGTTGTAAATCTATGCCTAAACCTGTCAAAAGTTGTTGTCTATTAGACTGTCTAATAGACAAATGATCAAGTTTAAATTTTAGGCAGGTGCAAAGCCAACTTTTTGAAGATAAGGGAATAATTCTTGGAATTTTTGATAATCTTGGAGCATTTCTGCAATGCGTATAGCAAATTGTTGGAAGCTTTCGGTGCCTTCTGAATATTGCCCCATCTCAGGTAATTCAGAAAGTTTGTTGGCAAAGAGATGACGTTGTTTATCACTCATTTTGGTGAAAAGGGCTAATGTATCCGTTCCCTTAATTACTTTGTCAGAGTTGGTTTTTTTCTGCTTAAAACTGAAAGAAAAACCGGAAATTGAACGTCCTTTTTTATGTTGTTCATATTTAGCCGTTATATCGGTTAACTCATTTACTTGCTTGAGGGCAAAATCTAAAACATACGTTTTAAAATTACTCATTGTTTTGTATTGATGAGCTTCGACACCAAGTTGTTGTCTAAAGATCGATAGATCAAAAATTGGCGTTTTACCAGCAGATCTCCATTGAATTAATAACTCGTATAACCGAATAGCATAAGAGCTAGTTAATCTCGAAACCTGCTCCAATTCATATTTAGTAAAGTTTTCTTCCAGTCGAGTTATGAGTGGAACAATGTCTTGCGTGAAACGTAGGAAAACGATCCCGGATTGAGGTTCATATCCAATTTTATCGACCCAACGACAGTGAAAGCTACGATCCTTACCAGTCTTAGGATTAATGTCATGATACGTGACATAGCGATCAAACAAGCTTTTAGATGCATCCCGAAGCACGGTATAAGCAGTGTGTTTCTCGACATTAAAGGTATTGATATAACTACTTGCATGTACTTCTAAAAGGCTATTTTCAGTTATCCCGTGCCCTGTTTCCCGAGCTTCAGCAATGGCTAATAGGATCAGCCTTTGTTCAACTGTATCTAGGGTATAGCTAGCTTGAATTAAAGCATTATCCTTTACAATTAATTCACTCATTTCTAATAATAAATTTATAATTAAACTAGGTTGTACAATAGACTATTTTAATTGAATTGTAAATCGACTTAATTTGGGGTCGATAAACCTAGTTTTATGGGTCGATAAACCTAGTTTTATGGGTCGATAAACCTAGTTTTATGGGTCGATAAACCTAGTTTTATGGGTCGATAAACCTAGTTTTATTAACTCTAAAACTATTATGAATAAAGGGTTACAGCTTACTTAAAAGCATTTAAAAGATTAAAAATAATTAAAAGCCCAGGTAAAGAAAAATTGCCCTTGGTTTTCGCTTCGCTCAAACTCTATTGAACTTCGCTTTCGCTCAGTTCGTCGGGGCAATTTTTTGGTAAGCACTTACGTGATTTTAAAAAAAGCAAAAGCAACTCGGAATTCGCTACGCTCATAAAACCTTTTTACTCGCTACGCTCGATCTAGACTCAAATTTCTACAACTTTTCTATGCTTATTTAGGTTTCACAGCCTAAAAAGCGGTTTTTCAGGGAGTCTAGGCAAAATTTTCCAAGGATCGCTCGTAGACACTCACTTTGTTCTTATCGGTAAAATCAAATGATCTCCAAAATACTCTAATTTGCGTTTAGAGCACTCTAATTTTTTTATTGATGGGGAATATAGGTTTAGGCTAAAAAAGGCATATACGGCTTCAACAGTGTATTTAAACCCTATTATTTGAGTCAATCTAAGCTTTATTGAAAGGATTCCTTGGATCTTCTTTGGCTTGCTTAATCAATTTCTCCATTTCATATAGCGATTTAGCCGATAAAATATCTGTTTTTCTATTTTGATCCAGGCTAAATGCATTGTTCTTTTCTGCTCCGGATTGTGCTTGCTTAAATAAATCGAGCATTCGATCTAAATCTTGGTTTGAATTTGATCGCTCTAAACCGCTTTGTTCCAATAAGTTTAAATATAGTGATCCGATAAAATATTTAATGTGGTCTTGCTGTTTTCTTAAAGATTTACTAAGGGGGGCCTGGTTATATTTCTCAGGGTTTAAAACTCGTTCGACCTTCGCTGTAATATTCTTTTCAGAAGTCTGATTTCTTTTAATTTTTAAAACTTCATTTAATGCATCATGCATTGCAAAGTAAGCATCAATATCTGTTTTTTTACTTAATTCTAGAATATTCAATTCTAATTTTTTTAATTTCTGTGGCTCGGTTTTTTGGATCAGTTGTAATTGAACTATACGTTTATTATAAGTATTGCGCTCATAACGACATCGTTGAATAAGTTTTAAATCTTCTTCATTCAGTTGTTTCATTGATTCTCGTTCAGAAATCATTGCTAAAAAAGCATCTTGCATTCGTCTTTTAAACGGCAGCGCTCGAATATGTTTATCCAAATCGATGATTTCTTGTTGTGTTAAGGCAAATGTTTTTCTACCGGCCAAAGCGCATTTCCTGATTTTGGGTATCTAAATTGATGTTAGCGGAATTCTGATGGTGTTGAAACAATATTTTATGTTATACATAAAATATTGTTTATCTCGTTTCCGTGTCTTTTTTTAACAATGATTGCTAAAGCAATCATTGTTAAAAAAAGACACTTCTACTCGCTCCTGCGGAGGCTACACAACCCACTGATTTAATTATTAAATTATGAGTTTTTCTTCGGGTTTTAACGGTATTTTTCTTAATGGTGAAAAAGTAAGCAATGTCTGCCGTTACAAGAAATGGGAAAGGGGTGCAACAAGAAAAACAGCGAATTTTAGACGAGTGCAACAAACTTTTTTGATGAAATATCGATGTTTGCAACAAGAAGAGACTGCTCTCTGCAACAAGAATTAGCCCCTTGTTACAAGAAAATTTGCTGTTTCGTTACACGTAATTTGTTTGAGGTGAACTGATGTTTTATTTAAATCTAAAGCATAATATTAAAAAAGAGCAGAGTTCTCTGAATGCATTCCATTATTTAACTCGGACGGCACATTTTGAAAATCAAAAAGACAATGAAAAATTAGAGTTTATACGGTATGGAAATATGCCCAAATGGGCAGAAAATAAACCAAAACTTTTTTGGAAAAGTGCTGATCAATTTGAAATTTCCCGGGGAAGAACAAGCTCTACTTTAACCATTGCTTTACCAAAAGAGTTAATACTAGAACAACGAGCAGAATTGGTTCAGAAGTTAATAGATCAGTTTGCCGGACAATATCAATTTCCTTATACCGCGGTCATTCATAATCATCCCAGTGAAATTACTGGAGAGGATCAACCACATTTACATTTGATGTATTCAGAAAGAACAATTTCAGATGATATTGAACGACCACCAGAGCAGTTTTTTAAACAGTATCGTCCTAAAAATCCAACTCAAGGTGGTGCGCAAAAGTTAACAGCTGATGCATTAGGTTTTGGGCGAAATCAGGTCAAAGTATTCCGTGAAAAAACTCAAGAATTAATGAATTTGTTTTTAGAAAAATATGCACCAACTAAAAAAGTAATGGTCTATGGTATAGAAATTGAAGTGAAAAATCAGGTCAGTTGCCTATCTAATGACGATTTCAATCAAAAATTCGGGACCAAATTACAGGATGTACCACAAATCCCTCGATGGAAACTTTATAGCGCTGATCCAATTATTCAGCTTGATGTTGAAGCTCAAAAAAACACAATTAAAAAAATTAGAAATCAGAACAATGCTGAACTTTATGGCAAGGAATATGATTTAGAAATATCTAGACGCCATGTGCTTACTCAGAAAAAAGATCCAGGCTTTAGCTTAGATTGATTTTTATAAGTGGAAAATTTGTGTTTTTGATTCAGATCCATAAGGAAAACCTAGATTTTTGCCCATAAATGTAAAATCTAGGTTTTTCGCATAAGGCGTAGTATGTTAATAATATAAATTTTTAAAAGCATATTGATTTAATAATAGAAAAATTATCAGAGTAGGGCATGTGTAAAGTAAACGTTCAATTATCAACCAACAATGATTAAAGATTTATATCTTATATGTGTTAATTTTATTAACATATATCTACCAAATTAATAATGCCTTAAGTGAAATAATATGCTAGGTAAACATCATCATTTTTTAAAAAAATTTTCGATCAGTGATGCTGCTATAGCGTATAAAAAACCTCGCTCGACTATACTTAAATATATAAGAAGCGGAGATTTTGAACTTGACTACAATAACTTGATTGAATATAGCCAGTTAGTTAAAAAATTGGGTGAAATTACTTCCCCTATACGGGACGAAAGAGATGAACAAATCAAAAAACTAAAAGATGAAATTATGCATTTAAAAAAGCAACTTAATTTTTTTAAATATACTTCAATCTCAAACAAAAATAGATTATTAATTTCTCATAAAGACCCCATTTAACATAATGGCCGTTATCCGAAATCTTCTTTTATAAGTTAAATAAAATCATATACTTAGCTATTTTACATAACCCGAAACTACCGCAAAAATCCGCTTTGGAAACAAAGCGGATTTTTTTTAAGCACTTTTGTCACTTTTAGCCAATAATTTTGACTAAAAATTACTCCAATTAGCTTGAGTGATACAAATTTATGATACATTATTGTATATACAAATTTGAATGTTTTTTATGGAACTGTATTTCGAATGGGATGAGGCTAAAAACCAAAAGAATCAGAAAAAACATGATGTATCTTTTGAAACGGCAAGCCTCGTTTTTGAAGATCCTTTACGGATCTCAATCCAGGATCGACATACCAATGGTGAAGAACGTTGGCAAACGATCGGTATGGTTAAAGGTGTACTGATGTTATTGGTGGCTCATACAATCATTGACGATGATGACTGTGAGATCATACGAATCATTAGTGCAAGGCAAGTCACTAAAGCGGAACGCAATCAATATGAGCATGATTAGATATACACGCAAAGAACTGAATGAAAATTTCAGTGACAAGCAAGATGCTGAAATTAAACGCTTGCTTGCGAAAGGAACTGTACCAGATGAACAATTAGATCTATCTGACATTCCTGAGATTACCGACTGGAGTCATGCTGTTCGCCATGGGCAATTTTATCGTCCAGTGAAGCAACAAACATCTGTTCGTCTAGATGCAGATGTACTTGCATGGTTAAAGGCTCAAGGCAAAGGCTATCAGACACGCATGAATAAAATTCTGCGTGAAGCAATGCTAGAAGATCTTAAGAATCATTGATGAAAATGGAAGCTATAGACTCCCATTTTT
>NZ_JAZEYD010000032.1:0-5545 GCF_037027805.1 Acinetobacter sp. 161(2023)
AAGATCATTAAGAAATTATGAAGAACAACTTGTGTGGATTTTTACTGATTGATTGATCGAAATATTATCATTGATTGATTGGTTTAAATTACTCGAAGTTTATTTGAGCGAAATTTAAGTCAGAAAATTGATGAGCCAGAATTGGCACCTTGTCTTTAATAAGGTGCAAAATGATTTTTAACTGAAGAGTTTGATCATGGCTCAGATTGAACGCTGGCGGCAGGCTTAACACATGCAAGTCGAGCGGAGTGATGGTGCTTGCACTATCACTTAGCGGCGGACGGGTGAGTAATGCTTAGGAATCTGCCTATTAGTGGGGGACAACATTTCGAAAGGAATGCTAATACCGCATACGTCCTACGGGAGAAAGCAGGGGATCTTCGGACCTTGCGCTAATAGATGAGCCTAAGTCGGATTAGCTAGTTGGTGGGGTAAAGGCCTACCAAGGCGACGATCTGTAGCGGGTCTGAGAGGATGATCCGCCACACTGGGACTGAGACACGGCCCAGACTCCTACGGGAGGCAGCAGTGGGGAATATTGGACAATGGGGGCAACCCTGATCCAGCCATGCCGCGTGTGTGAAGAAGGCCTTATGGTTGTAAAGCACTTTAAGCGAGGAGGAGGCTACTTTAGTTAATACCTAGAGATAGTGGACGTTACTCGCAGAATAAGCACCGGCTAACTCTGTGCCAGCAGCCGCGGTAATACAGAGGGTGCAAGCGTTAATCGGATTTACTGGGCGTAAAGCGCGCGTAGGCGGCTAATTAAGTCAAATGTGAAATCCCCGAGCTTAACTTGGGAATTGCATTCGATACTGGTTAGCTAGAGTGTGGGAGAGGATGGTAGAATTCCAGGTGTAGCGGTGAAATGCGTAGAGATCTGGAGGAATACCGATGGCGAAGGCAGCCATCTGGCCTAACACTGACGCTGAGGTGCGAAAGCATGGGGAGCAAACAGGATTAGATACCCTGGTAGTCCATGCCGTAAACGATGTCTACTAGCCGTTGGGGCCTTTGAGGCTTTAGTGGCGCAGCTAACGCGATAAGTAGACCGCCTGGGGAGTACGGTCGCAAGACTAAAACTCAAATGAATTGACGGGGGCCCGCACAAGCGGTGGAGCATGTGGTTTAATTCGATGCAACGCGAAGAACCTTACCTGGCCTTGACATAGTAAGAACTTTCCAGAGATGGATTGGTGCCTTCGGGAACTTACATACAGGTGCTGCATGGCTGTCGTCAGCTCGTGTCGTGAGATGTTGGGTTAAGTCCCGCAACGAGCGCAACCCTTTTCCTTATTTGCCAGCGAGTAATGTCGGGAACTTTAAGGATACTGCCAGTGACAAACTGGAGGAAGGCGGGGACGACGTCAAGTCATCATGGCCCTTACGGCCAGGGCTACACACGTGCTACAATGGTCGGTACAAAGGGTTGCTACCTAGCGATAGGATGCTAATCTCAAAAAGCCGATCGTAGTCCGGATTGGAGTCTGCAACTCGACTCCATGAAGTCGGAATCGCTAGTAATCGCGGATCAGAATGCCGCGGTGAATACGTTCCCGGGCCTTGTACACACCGCCCGTCACACCATGGGAGTTTGTTGCACCAGAAGTAGGTAGTCTAACCGCAAGGAGGACGCTTACCACGGTGTGGCCGATGACTGGGGTGAAGTCGTAACAAGGTAGCCGTAGGGGAACCTGCGGCTGGATCACCTCCTTAACGAAAGATTGACGATTGGTAAGAATCCACAACAAGTTGTTCTTCATAGATGTATCTGAGGGTCTGTAGCTCAGTTGGTTAGAGCACACGCTTGATAAGCGTGGGGTCACAAGTTCAAGTCTTGTCAGACCCACCATGACTTTGACTGGTTGAAGTTATAGAAAAGAAGATACAGAACTGATGATGTAAGCTGGGGACTTAGCTTAGTTGGTAGAGCGCCTGCTTTGCACGCAGGAGGTCAGGAGTTCGACTCTCCTAGTCTCCACCAGAACTTAAGAGAAGTTCGGATTACAGAAATTAGTAAATAAAGATTTAGATCTTAGTTTATTAACTTCTGTGATTTAAGTATCACGGTATTAAGCATGACCTGACGAAGGCATGTTTATTCATTAACAGATTGGCAAAATTGAGTCTGAAATAAATTGTTCACTCAATAATGAAGAGAGAGGAAGTAATTCTGATCTTGGAGTTAATTGAGAACTAGCAAATTAACTGAATCAAGCGTTTTGGTATATGAATTAGATTGAAGCTGTACAGTGTTTAAATACACAGTACTTCAAACTGTAAGAGATTGATGAGAAATCATTAATCATGTCTTATTACTCCTTGTAGGTAATAACGACTGTTTGGGGTTGTATAGTCAAGTAATTAAGTGCATGTGGTGGATGCCTTGGCAGTCAGAGGCGATGAAAGACGTAATAGCCTGCGATAAGCTCCGGGGAGGCGGCAAATATCCTTTGATCCGGAGATTTCTGAATGGGGGAACCCACCTACTTTAAGGTAGGTATTGCAACATGAATACATAGTGTTGCAAGGCGAACGAGGGGAAGTGAAACATCTCAGTACCCTTAGGAAAAGAAATCAATTGAGATTCCCTTAGTAGCGGCGAGCGAACGGGGATCAGCCCATTAAGTTATGTGTGTTTTAGTGGAACGCTCTGGGAAGTGCGAACGTAGAGGGTGATATTCCCGTACACGAAAGGGCACACATAATGATGACGAGTAGGGCGAGGCACGTGAAACCTTGTCTGAATATGGGGGGACCATCCTCCAAGGCTAAATACTCCTGACTGACCGATAGTGAACCAGTACCGTGAGGGAAAGGCGAAAAGAACCCCTGTGAGGGGAGTGAAATAGATCCTGAAACCGCATGCATACAAGCAGTGGGAGCCGACTTGTTCGGTGACTGCGTACCTTTTGTATAATGGGTCAGCGACTTATATTCAGTAGCGAGGTTAACCGTATAGGGGAGCCGTAGAGAAATCGAGTCTTAATAGGGCGTTTAGTTGCTGGGTATAGACCCGAAACCAGGCGATCTATCCATGAGCAGGTTGAAGGTTGGGTAACACTAACTGGAGGACCGAACCCACTGTCGTTGAAAAGCCAGGGGATGACTTGTGGATAGGGGTGAAAGGCTAATCAAGCCTGGTGATAGCTGGTTCTCCCCGAAAGCTATTTAGGTAGCGCCTCGGACGAATACCATAGGGGGTAGAGCACTGTTTCGGCTAGGGGGTCATCCCGACTTACCAAACCGATGCAAACTCCGAATACCTATGAGTACTATCCGGGAGACAGACTGCGGGTGCTAACGTCCGTAGTCAAGAGGAAAACAATCCAGACCGCCAGCTAAGGCCCCAAAATCATAGTTAAGTGGGAAACGATGTGGGAAGGCATAGACAGCTAGGAGGTTGGCTTAGAAGCAGCCACCCTTTAAAGAAAGCGTAATAGCTCACTAGTCGAGTCGGCCTGCGCGGAAGATGTAACGGGGCTAAAACTATGTGCCGAAGCTGCGGATTTGACTTTTAAGTCAAGTGGTAGGGGAGCGTTCTGTAAGCCGATGAAGGTGTATTGAGAAGTATGCTGGAGGTATCAGAAGTGCGAATGCTGACGTGAGTAACGACAAAACGGGTGAAAAACCCGTTCGCCGAAAGACCAAGGGTTCCAGTCCAACGTTAATCGGGGCTGGGTGAGTCGACCCCTAAGGCGAGGCCGAAAGGCGTAGTCGATGGGAAATTGGTTAATATTCCAATACTTCTGTGTAATGCGATGAGAGGACGGAGAAGGTTAAGTCAGCCTGGCGTTGGTTGTCCAGGTGAAAGGAAGTAGGCATGCATCTTAGGCAAATCCGGGGTGCTCTATGCTGAGATCTGATAGCAAGCTGTACTTGTACAGCGAAGTGGCTGATACCATGCTTCCAGGAAAAGTCTCTAAGCTTCAGTTACACAGGAATCGTACCCTAAACCGACACAGGTGGTCAGGTCGAGTAGACCAAGGCGCTTGAGAGAACTCTGCTGAAGGAACTAGGCAAAATGGTACCGTAACTTCGGGAGAAGGTACGCTGTTGTTGGTGATGGAACTTGCTTCCTGAGCTGATGACAGCCACAGAAACCAGGCCGCTGCAACTGTTTATTAAAAACATAGCACTCTGCAAACACGAAAGTGGACGTATAGGGTGTGATGCCTGCCCGGTGCTGGAAGGTTAATTGATGGGGTTAGCGTAAGCGAAGCTCTTGATCGAAGCCCCAGTAAACGGCGGCCGTAACTATAACGGTCCTAAGGTAGCGAAATTCCTTGTCGGGTAAGTTCCGACCTGCACGAATGGCATAATGATGGCGGCGCTGTCTCCAGCAGAGGCTCAGTGAAATCGAAATCGCTGTGAAGATGCAGTGTACCCGCGGCTAGACGGAAAGACCCCGTGAACCTTTACTGCAGCTTGACATTGAACTTTGACCTTACTTGTGTAGGATAGGTGGGAGGCTTTGAAGTTGGAACGCTAGTTCCAATGGAGCCGTCCTTGAAATACCACCCTGGTAATGTTGAGGTTCTAACTCTGCCCCGTAATCCGGGGCGAGGACCATGTCTGGTGGGTAGTTTGACTGGGGCGGTCTCCTCCTAAAGAGTAACGGAGGAGTACGAAGGTGCGCTCAGCGTGGTCGGAAATCACGCGTAGAGTATAAAGGCAAAAGCGCGCTTAACTGCGAGACCCACAAGTCGAGCAGGTACGAAAGTAGGTCTTAGTGATCCGGTGGTTCTGTATGGAAGGGCCATCGCTCAACGGATAAAAGGTACTCTGGGGATAACAGGCTGATACCGCCCAAGAGTTCATATCGACGGCGGTGTTTGGCACCTCGATGTCGGCTCATCTCATCCTGGGGCTGAAGCAGGTCCCAAGGGTATGGCTGTTCGCCATTTAAAGAGGTACGCGAGCTGGGTTTAGAACGTCGTGAGACAGTTCGGTCCCTATCTACCGTGGGCGCTGGAAATTTGAGAGGATCTGCTCCTAGTACGAGAGGACCAGAGTGGACGAACCTCTGGTGTACCGGTTGTGACGCCAGTCGCATCGCCGGGTAGCTATGTTCGGAAGGGATAACCGCTGAAAGCATCTAAGCGGGAAGCCTACCTCAAGATAAGATTTCCCTAGGACTTTATGTCCTCTAAAGAGCCGTTCGAGACTAGGACGTTGATAGGTTGGATGTGGAAGCATAGTGATATGTGAAGCTGACCAATACTAATTGCTCGTGAGGCTTGACTATACAACACCCAAGCAGTTGTATATAAAGCATCAATCGATTCATTAATATGCAAAGCAACTTGATTTAGTTATACGCTTAGCTAAAATGAACAAAATAAAGTAAGACTCAATCAGCCCATCTGTAAAGATTTGGAAAACGCAACGTATCACGAAGTGAATAAAACGAAGCAAGTATCCATACCAGTTGTGCTGGCGACCATAGCAAGAGTGAACCACCTGATCCCTTCCCGAACTCAGAAGTGAAACCTCTTAGCGCTGATGGTAGTGTGGGGTTTCCCATGTGAGAGTAAGTCATCGC
>NZ_JAZEYD010000033.1:0-5503 GCF_037027805.1 Acinetobacter sp. 161(2023)
GGAATCTAAAAAGGCTGTATTTGAGTGGAAGAATGTATATATAACGGATGTCCAGGTTCTCCACTTTTATTTAATTTAAGATAATAGAGTCTGTCCGTAAGCAATTGTTTTACAAAAGTTGATCTCGCTTTAAAAACACCATCATTTCCCCAACAAGCAATAAGTTTTTGGGATTCTGCTGCTAATTGCTTTAAGTGGGCATCGTTATCAGGACCAATAGGGTCTTCTTGGGACATCATTTCTTGTGGATCAGTAGCTCTATATGCAAATAGATTAGCCATATAAATGCCACCACCTCCCCAACTTTTAGCAAAATTAATGCATCGTCTTATGGTTCGGTCATCTTGCTCATGGTCTGCAGTTGATGGATTTAAGCCGACAAAGGTAAATATTGGTTTTTCTTTATCCCAAATACGCCAAAGTGAATAACGATATTTGTTACAGTCAGAAATGATTGCCCCTTTTTCTATCATTAAATTGTCCTTCTTGATCTATTTCGAATAAGAGATTTTATGTTAAATAGGTTCGATTAAGCAGATCGTCTTCTAATTTTGAACATTGCTCATCATCAATGACTCCGGTAATACTTTGTAGCCACAACCCATCTGCTGCTAAACGAAGTAACTCTAAATCAGGATGACTATCCGTTTCTGCATGTTGAGATAATCTATTTTTTAGCCATTCCATCCAAATTTTATTAAAGGTAGGCTCTGTGATCATAGTCATTGATAACGCTGACCAAGCAGAAACCACCCCATCTATTTGATGGATAAAAGAACTATGAATATAAGCTCGTGTGAATTTACCATATTCTGTTGGATCGCGTTTAATCAAGTATTCAACTGTTTGATCTAAATCAAGAATTATTTGATTGAACATTTCTTCTATCAAATTTTTTTTATTCGGGAAATGGTGAAATACCCCCCCTTTTGTTATACCTACTGCTGTAGCAATATTTTGAATAGAAACACCAGAAATACCCTTTTGAGAAACAAGAATAGTTGCCTGTTCAAGGATGCGCTTTCGAATAACCTCTGGTTGCTTCTTTTGTTGCCGAATTTCTTTCACTTAATGACCTGCTGATTGCGAAAATAAATTAATAATTATTACGCCAGATACGATAAAACCAATTCCAATTAAAGCAGGATTATCTAGTGTCTGTTTAAAAACAAAGTAGCCAACTACAGCAGTTAGAACAATCCCAACACCAGCCCATATAGCGTATGCGATACCTAAAGGGATTGTTTTAATAACTTGTGATAATAAATAAAATGCCGTGCTAAAAAAAATAAAGACCATCACGCTTGGAAAAAGTTTTGTAAACCCTTCCGATTTAACTAAAAAACTACTTCCAATCACTTCGGAAACTATTGCAAATCCAAGTAATACATAAGCGAGTAACACACTGTTCATAAGTAATCATACCTAAAATACCAATCGGAAGGTATGTTAAATTTTCAAAAAAAAATTATCAATAATTATTTTAGATTTTCTAAAATTAACATAATACACCTTATACGAAATTTGTTATAATTTTCCTTAGAAATCAATGCTGTAGTTTCTAGTTGATAGCCCATCTTCCCCAAGGTGGGCTTTTTTTATGATTTTTCACGTTCCACGCCTATTATTTAAGCAATGTTTCACAACTTTGATTAGCTCCAGTAAATAATTAAAACCTAGATAATAAGAACCGAGCGAGTGTCTACGAGCGATTGAGCATCATCAAAATTTCGCCCTCGCCTTTTCTCTGATTACAAGCTCCCTTTCGATTTTAAACGGTAGGTACAGAGCATCCCGAATGGGTGCGAACTTTGGAGCTTTTGCTTTTCAAAAAGTATGAGCGAAGCGAATACATTACAAATGCTTTTGCTTTTAGATTTCACAAACAGGATTAACTAAAAACTGCCCCACGAAGCGAGGAACGAGCTTCAATAGAGTACGAGCTTTAGCGAGTACATAGGGCAGTTTTAAGCACTCCCCTCTTTTTAATATTTTTTAATTTTTTAATTTTTAGCATCTGTAATCAATTGATAAATAATAATAAAAATAAGGATAAGTACACCTTTATCTTGCAATAAGTACACCTTTATCTTGCAATAAGTACACCTCTATCTTGCAATAAGTACACTTCTATCTTGCAAAGTGACACTTAATAAAATAAAGTGTACTTATATACTTAAAAAACATGTCTGCTTATGAAAAAAGAACTAGTCGTTAAAGATAATGCACTAATAAATGCTAGTTATAATTTAGACCTATCAGAACAACGTTTAATACTGTTAGCCATACTTGAAGCTAGGCAATCAAATACACCCAATGATAAAGATTTGACGATTCATGCTGAAAGCTATATCAACCATTTCAATGTTCATAGAAATACAGCCTATAAAGTTCTTAAAGATGCTTGCAAAAGCCTATTTGATCGTAGATTTAGCTATCAAAAACTGACTCAAAAGGGCAACATTGAGAATGTAATAAGTCGATGGGTACAACGAATATCTTATGTAGAGAATGAAGCTCTTGTTCGTATTAAGTTTTCTGATGATGTTGTACCGTTGATTACAAATTTAGAAAAACACTTCACCAGTTATGAACTAGAGCAAGTCAGCAGTTTAACTAGTGTTTACGCTATACGCTTGTATGAGTTGCTTATCGCATGGCGTAGTACAGGCAAAGTGACTATGGTAGAGCTAGAAGAGCTAAGATTAAAACTAGGCATAGAACCCAATGAATACAAGAGAATGGGGCAATTTAAAGAAAAAGTTTTACACCTTGCCATTGATCAAATTAATAAGTACACAGATATAAAAGCAGAGTATGAACAACACAAACGTGGTCGTTCAATTATTGGTTTTTCATTTAAGTTTAAGCAGAAACAACAACCGAAAAAATTAGATTCTAAGCGTGACCCAAACACACCTGACTTTTTTGTCAAAATGACTGATGCTCAACGCCATTTATTTGCCAATAAAATGTCTGAAATGCCTGAAATGAGTAAGTATTCGCAAGGCACGGAAAGCTACCAACAATTTGCTATCCGTATTGCAGACATGCTTTTAGAACCTGAAAAATTCAGAGAGCTTTACCCATGTTTAGAGAAAGCAGGATTTAAACCATGATGCAACTGGAGAACCTAACAGCCAATTTTCAAGGCATTCAAATTAAGTATACCGACATCGTTAATTATGAAATTGCGAGGGAAAATATATGCGGTTATATTTTCCTATTATCCCGAATATCCAAAAATGCCGAACCTACCGAAAAAATGCCGATGGAAAGCAAAATAGAGGACTTAATTTACTATCGAGATAATTTGCAGATCGAAGATAAGGAAAATGTTCAAAAGGTCTTAAATGAGCTTATTCTAGAGTATAAAGCCGAGCAAGAAAAACAAAGAGCTAATAAAAATCAGGTTTGAATTAAGCTATTAGATTTTAAAAATTTATCAATCAATTTCAACAACTTAATTCGCTTACTGCCTTTTCTAACAGTCTTTTTGTCAATTAGGAAAAGATCAGTCCATCCCAAATTAATATGATGCTCATTTTGAGGTAGCTCTAGAATGATCGAGTGATTAAATTTTTCATTCACTGGGCTAAAAACAACAATATAAGGCTCACTTCCTATTGGATTTGAAACCATGAGAGAGAAGTCAAAATCTTTGTAGACATCTTCTGTATGAGATAAAGATGAATTAGCCTCAATCTCAAAAAACTGTTTAAAAAAAGCTTTTTTATCCATTTTTAACTACCTAAATATTTGTAGATTCTGGTTTTAAAGGCAAATCAAAAAGCTGTCTATCTCTATTTTCTGTTAAATATTCATTGAGTTCAGCGAGTATTTTTTCTTTGTTGGCTTCGTTACTTTGCATCTTTTTAATTAAATAAGAACCGAGCAAAATTTTACGCCGAGTATCATCTTTTCGTTGCTGTTCCTTTTGCTTAGTACGTTCTCTTGCTTCGATAGCTTGTTTTTGTGCTTTTAACTGTTTCAGCTTCTCTAATTGGGCTTCAATTTTCTTTTCAATATTTTCTGTTGATTTTGTCATAACGTCCAATTTTGGCATGTAGAAAACCACTCAAGCATAAGGCCCTATGAATTGAAATTCAAGCGGGCTATATGCTATCGTGTTTTTCATGAAATGCGCACTTACGACTTGGATTTCATCCAAGTCAAAGTTTGCGTAAGGGGATACCCCTTAACCCCAAAAACTGCTACGCAATTTTTTAAAAGCAAAAGCATCTCAAGGCGACTGCATGGCAATCTATCATTGTTCAACTAAAACAGTTAACCGAAGTTCAGGACGAACTGCGGTTGCATCAAGTGCTTATCGTGCAGGTGAAAAACTAGAAGATGAACGTACAGGGCTGACCCATGACTTTACGAGAAAAGACGGTGTCGCCCATTCTGAAATTATCTCTAATTTAGATATTGAAATTGACCGTGGCGAACTTTGGAACTTGGCAGAAAAAACCGAGAACCGCAAAGATGCCCGAACCGCTAGAGAATGGGTGATTGCCCTGCCTGATGAATTAGACGCTGATCAACGTAAGGACTTGGCAAAAGACTTTGCCAGGTCCTTAGTTGATCGCTATGACGTAATCGCAGATTTAGCCATCCATGAACCGAGTAAAGGCGGTAATGATAAAAACCATCACGCCCATATCATGCTCACAACCCGAAAAGCCGAATTGGACGCAGACAAAAAACTCACTCTGACCACCAAAACCGATATTGAACTCAGCAACGCCAAACGAAAAAGCCTTGGTATGGGGACAACCCAAGAAGACATTAAGCAAATTAGAGAAACATGGGCAGAGTTAGCCAATAAAGCATTGGAACGTGCAGGCTACCGAGAAAAAATAGATCACCGCAGCTATGCCGATCAGAACAACGGACTACAAGCCACCATCCATGAAGGCACCAAAGTCACTCAATTACGCAGACAAGGCATAGACACTGAAATTAGCCGTTTCAATGACAACGTCAAACAGCAGAATACCCAACAACTTGACCAACAGAAACAGCAGAAAGAGAGCGTTTTACAGCGTGGTTTAAACCGTGTCGATCAAGGTTTTGATCAATGGCAGAAGAACCAAGAAACCAAACGTCTAGAACTGGAACGCCAAGCGGAAATGAAGCGACAGCAAGAATTAGATAAACAACGAGCCGAGCAAGCACTCCGCAAGGCATCTCAAAAACTAAGTAGAGGCGGAATGTCATTATGAGTAATCAAAATGATCTAGATGACCAGTTATATATTTTATTGGCATCCATGAAGGAATACAGGGAAGCCATAGCAGATGATAACAAGCGATTAGAGACGTTTTACAATAAAGTAGCTAGTGGGGTACTAGAACAGAGCAAAAAGACCCTAAATAACGCAAATCAGGAAGCTACACGCGCCCTTCAAGGTCGTATTCAGGAGTTAGATAAAGCCACCGATAAATTGAACTACAGATTTATTGCCTTGTTGTGTGCAATTTTCCTTAGTCTGGTATTA
>NZ_JAZEYD010000034.1:0-4985 GCF_037027805.1 Acinetobacter sp. 161(2023)
AATATTTGACACAGGTCAACGCATCAGCTTGTTTAAGATATGGAGAAACAAGATGATTGATCCCTAAAATCATAGCGCAACTCGGGTTTGATTAAAAAAAAGCCTCTTTTTTAAGAGGAGCTACAGCTGTGTCGGCTGGGACAATAATTTTGCAAGTTCTTCAGAGGATTAATTTTTACTGTTTGGCATTCACGTAGTCATAAAATTGAATTTGCTGTTTTGGGTCTTTTAGCATGATGCGAAGCCGTTGCATAAAATCATCTGGAGATTCGCTTTCCTGTTTTAAATGAGCGAATTTCTTGTCACGGGACATATTGAACGACAAGCTGTTCACCTGCATATTTCGCAATTCAATAAACTTAGGTTCATCGACCTGTTTGATTGGTGCAGATTGGATTTTTTTAGAACCAAAGCCGAGCTGTTCCAGTAGCGGGTAAAACATCCTGAATTTTTTAGGCTCTAAAAGCATATCGGCAAGGCGTTTCGTAAAGTCTTCGGCTGACTCTCCGATCTCTGCATATTCGCTACCAACTTCGGGCATTTCAGATAATTTATGTGCGAACAAATGCCGTTGGGCATCGGTCATTTCAACAAAAAAATCGGGTGTGTTTGGATCTCGTTTAGGGTCGATTTTTTGTTCTACTTTTGGCTGTGGTTTTTGTTTGAATCGGAATGAAAAACCACTAATTGAACGACCATTTTTATGTTGTTCTACCTTCACTTTAATGTCTGTTTTTTCATTAATTTGCTGTAATGATGGTTCTAAAACACGACTTTTGAAATGATTCATTGCTTTGTATTCATTAGGTTCAACTCCTAACTGACTTCTGAAATCCGCTAGTTTCAAAATTGGAGTTTTACCTACCTCACGCCATGTTATCAATAGTTCATAAAGTCGTATTGCATACTTGCCTGTAAGTCCTGAAACTTGATTAATCTGATAGCTTGTAAAGTGTTTCTCAAGTCGTGTAATTAGTGGAACTACATCAGGGGCAAAGGTGATTTCTAGTAGAGCAGAATCATCAATGTATTTAATACGACTAACCCATCGTGAGCGAACAATACCAATCCCTTTTGATGTTTCTTCTTGGAATGAAAATTGTCGATCAAATAGGTTGTTTACAGCTTCTTTTAAAGCCTTGTAAGCACCTTCTTTTGTGACATTGAACTGTTTTGCATAATCACTGGCATGAATTTCTAACTTACTGTCAGCAGTAATTCCTTTCCCTGTTTCTCTAGCACTGATAATTGCCAATAAAATTAACCTTTGTTCTGTTACCTCCAAGTTGTAACTGGCATTCATAAGAGCATTATCTTTTACAACTAACCCGCCTTTCATTAAGACACCATTATTTTTATGTATATTAAGACACACTATATTTTTATGTGTCTTAATGCAAACTATTTGTGTCGGTATTGGTGTTTTTGAACAAACTATTTGTGTCGGTATGACAAACTATTTGTGTCGGTATGTCCTCTGAAACGCACGTATATCAATACTTTCAAGGCTCTTAAAAGCATTTAAAAGCTTTTTATATTATTAAAAGCCCAAAAAAATAAAAAACGGCATTTAAAACTGCCCTATGTTTTCGCTTTGCTCAAACTCTATTGAATCTCGCTGCGCTCGATTCCTGGGGGCAGTTTTTTCAAAGACTGGCTAGGACGCTAAAAACAAAAATGGATTCGCTACGCTCATAAAGCTTTATGCTCGCTTCGCTCGTCATGGAGCCAATAACTGCCGTCGCTTTGCTCTGTAAATCTTGTTATGGAGCAATAGGAAGCTTGTAATCAGGGAAAAGAAAGGGGCGAAATTTTTATAACGCTCAGTCGCTCGTAGACACTCGCTCGGTTTGTTGTTGAAAATCATATATTTAAAATTCTATCGTATAGATTTATTAAAACTAACGTATAGGAGCAAATATTATGGCTAAAGTTATCGGTATCTTTACAGGTAAAGATTTGAAGTGGATGGAATCAGAAGGCGGTTCAGGCTATTGGATAGTACGTACAGACCGTATTAAAAGTGCTGAATATGTAATTTTAATTCGAAATCATAGAGAAACATGGGCGGTAAAAGATGGCTTAGGTCATGGTCAAGCCTTCATGGTTGGTAAAATTTCGGGCTGTATTCCGACTAAAAAACATGCTGGTAGAAAATTAATTCAAATTAGTGAATATGCACTGTTGCCAGACACAGAAAACTTTAAAAAGGCTTGGAAAAAATTAACAGCAGGTCAAAGATATCCAGTAGCTTATTTGAATACCAATGATCTATTACAAAACATTGACCTTGATGTTGAAAAGCTTGAGTGGTCTGCCTTTAATGCAAATCCAAATGCAGAAACTGCTTCACATGAATCTGAAATTATTGCTGAAGAAGCTGTAGACGAAACAAAAGAACTATCTGAAATTATTGCTGAAGCTAAAGAAATGATAGCTCATGCAGCAGGTATTGACGTGGATAAAGTTAATATCCAAATCAGTTTCTAATTAATTTTTTTTAATAGCTCATAGCCATTTAGTTATGAGCTAATTTTTTTTAAATATTCTTCAAAATCTTGCTTGTTTAAATCACCTGAAACGTACTGATCATAAAGTTTTTGATGATTTTCAGTGATTTCTAAATCGTAATATTCTCGATCTGATTTCTTTAAAAACACCTCTGACAAACGATTATTTTTTTCGGTATCACTTAATTTCATGGTCTAAATGCTCCTATTTTGCGTTTATTGGCGGTTTTAGCTCTGTTTAGCTAGATTTCCCTGTTTTTGAGAAAAGGGCGCTTAAATGCGATTTTAGGCGGTTTTTACGCTATGGGGCGAAATTCGATATTGGGGTGTTGCTAACAAGCAAATTTTTAGCGGTTTGGAGATTTATCATTTTCCGACAGCAGGAGGGAATGCACGCTTCCGCGTTTCTCAGAAACAAACCAAAATTTCTGAGTAGCAACGAAGGAATGCACGCTTACTCGTTTCTCTTCGATAAACAAAAACCACCTTTGAAAAAGATAAAAATAAGCCCCAAAAGTTGGGGCGTTTTGAAATTTTTTTTAGAGCAACTTCTTGCACAATGTTTACATGCATTTAGTTTTGGCTTATTCCATTTGATTGCAATGAAAGTTATTTTCCAAAACTTTTCAGCAGAACAGCAGGGACGTGGTCAAGCACTCTATAGCACGATGTGGGGATTAGGCGTTGCATCAGGTAGTTTATTAGCGGGACATTATTGGCAGATTTTTTCAGGCTCGACGATATTTCTCTGTGCGAGTATCGTCGTGCTATTGGGCTTGATGTTGGTAATTTGGCTGCCGAATCAAGTTGAAACAACAGCCTAATGATCATTTAGATTTTTATCTTTTGATATTCTGGCATCCAAGGTTGTGTCTGTTCAAGCTGAGCAGCAAGTTGCAGTAAACGATCTTCGCGACCAAAAGGTGCAATGAATTGACTTCCTAAAGGTAAGCCATTTTTATTCCAATAGAGTGGGATAGACATTGCGGGTAAACCAGTTACATTGGCAAGTTGCGTAAATGGAACCCAGCTTAAATTATCTCTCACCATTTGCTCAACTAGCTTTCCTTGAGCTAAATAATGTGCTTTTCCAACTTTTAAAAGACCTTTTAAAATTGGTTTTTGCCAAGCAGGGGTTGCGACTTCTCCATTTTTTGGGGCAACCGAAGCAGTGGTTGGTGTTAAATATAAATCATACTGTTCAAAGAAAAGATTCATTTGAGTACTGTAGTGTCCCCAATTATTCAAAGTATGAATATATTCTGTTGCAGTGGTTTTAGCCCCAAAAGCAGCCAAGGCAACAGAATCAAGTTCAAAATCATGATCTGTTGCACCTGACATTTGCTTAATTTGCGCTTGCATATAAGAGAATTGGCTAAACCAAGTTGTGACGAAATCTTTTGCTAATGCCATTCCATCAATTTGTGGGTGATCCTCAACCACAATATGTCCTAATGATTCCAAAAGCTTTGCTGTTTGATGAACGGCTTGAATCGCATCCTTAGATACTTTAGTGCCAATCGGTGATGCAGTATTAAATGCAATTTTTAATTTTTTAGGTGTTTGTTGAATAACATCTAAATATTTCTGGGTTGGTGCTTCAATTTTAAATAGCGAAGTTTGTTCTGGACCTTGGACTGCATCTAACATCGCCGCACTGTCTCGAACCGTTTTACTCAAGACATGTTGCATTGCAGCACCATGCATCGCTTCACTATATTGCGGTCCCCAAGGCGTACGTCCTCGGCTCGGTTTCAAACCGAATAAGCCACAATAAGAAGCTGGAATACGAATTGAACCGCCACCATCACCAGCGCCTGCAATTGGAACTAAACCGCCAGCAACAGCCGATGCTGAACCGCCAGAAGAGCCACCACTATTATGTTTTAAATTCCAAGGGTTATGACAAGTACCCCAAGCATCAGGTTCAGTAATGCCTTTGATCCCAAACTCAGGCGTATTGGTACGGCCGAATGTAATAATACCTGTTTCTTCCCAACGATTGACAATTTCAGCATTAAAATCAGGCGTATAGTTTATATTTTTGAGTGCTTGGCTTCCGTACGAGGTTGGAATACCTTGATATTCTTGAAATAAGTCTTTGACCAAAAAGGGAACACCAGCAAACATACCTGATTTAGGTTGATGGGCACGATGTTTTGCTTGCTCATACATTGGAATAATGACTGCATTAAGCTTTGGGTTAACCAGAGCTGTACGTTCTAATGCGATTTCCAATAACTCAGAAGGATGAACTTGCTTTTGCTTGATCAACTGAGCTAAACCTAAACCGTCGTATTGGATGTATTCAGAAAATTTCATAGCCTTTATCCCTTCAGCTAAATTTTTATAAAGTAGAGGCACTTGCAAAACTCCACAAACAGCCTGAATTAACATTTTTTGAAAAAAGTTGTAGATGTTAAAATGAGCTTTGAACCGTACCGGGTTTGTCGGAGACTTTTTTATTTAAGTTAA
>NZ_JAZEYD010000035.1:0-4814 GCF_037027805.1 Acinetobacter sp. 161(2023)
TATAATAATAATAATCGAGCATGAGTCTCATACGGATGCTCGGGTCGAAAGGGAATCCCCAGGCGAGTAACCTGTTTGCGGTGATCCATTAGCTGCAGGAGCAGAAGAGCATACATCTGGAAGCAAAGCCAGGAAAGCGGCCTATGGAGCTGTGCGGCAGCGCTCAGTAGGCAATTTTTCAAAATATTGTTAAGCCTTTTCTGAGCATGGTATTTTTCATGGTATTACCAATTAGCAGGAAAATAAGCCATTGAATATAAAAGATAAAAATGTCTTGTTTACAATAAAGTGGGAGTAGTAATTTCGTTACTTTGTTTAGAATTTCTTCAGAAATATTTCTTAATAAATCGTGTTTTTCAACAAGCGTAAAATTACTTTCTAAAATCTCTTGTTGTTTAGCTCGAGTTTGGGTATAAGCCCCATAATAAAATTGACGAGGATCTTTAAGCACGTACCAATCTTTCATTTGGATTACAGTACGGCCCTTATCGTAAAGATCAAATTCAGGCTGCCATAAAGGTTTGTAATGAAAATTAATTTCTTCCTGAATATCGTAGGTCGCTTCTTGATAACGTGAAGCTGGTTTATCACCAAATCTTTTTTCAATATAAGCATAAGTATTTCTTAAAGGCTTAACTGAAGATGTTTTAATATCAATTTGCATATAAATCTTCCTGATTTTTTAATAAAGACTAGAGTTTTTATTCTCTAATACCGGCCTGTCCAAATCGCCACTTCATGCGGTCATATTCAATCTTTGCAAAATCATCCGTACTTAGGTGCTGTACTTGATGGTGTGCGCAGAATTCTTCAAAAGCCTTGACTGGCATAATCATTTCTACAGCTATAGTCAAACTACTTTATTATTCATACAAGATTCGAAAAAAACTCGAAATAACTCATCGACTGAGTCGATCAACCATTCTTTACGCTTACGTTTAACCCATGCCCACATCTGTTCTATAGGATTTAAATCAGGGCTGTATGCAGGAAGCCAAAGAATTTTATGCCCTTGTTGTTCCAATAACTCCTGAATATCTGCTCTTTTATGAAATGCTGCATTATCCATAACCACTACACTATTTTCTGGTAATGCTGGTATGAGGAATTGCTCAATCCAAAAATGAAAAACATCTGAATTGATTTTGCAGTCAAATAAACCGACTGAAAATAAATACCCTTTATGGATTGCTCCAATGGCATTGGTCTGATTCTTTAATTGCCAATTATATTGCCCTAGACAGGGTACTCCTTTTCGTGAGTAGCCATGAGGTCTGTAATCATGTGACTTAAAACCACTTTCATCCAGATAAATAATCGGATGGTTTTTTTCTAATTAATTCACTTGCAGAATAAATTTATCCCTAAGCTTTGTATCTGCTTTAGGATGGCTTAACGTCTTTTTTTAACTGTAATATTTAAGCGCTTTAATGCAGCACCAATAGATGAAACACCACAATTAAAACGTGCAGCACGTTCATATTGATAAGCATCAGGATACTTTTCAACATCTTCACGTAAAGCATCATCGTTAATTTTAGAAGGTTTACGTACACGAGTTTTTTTAATCTCTATACGTTTCTTCCATTCAACAATGGTATTTTTATTAATTTCAAATTGTGCAGCTACTGCTCGAATAGAATAACCTTCCTCAAGCTTAGCTAAAATTTTACGTCTAAAATGTTCTGAATAACTCATTGCACCATTGTATTGGTTTTATAATGATTTGACTATACCTTGCCAGCCAAAAAACGGTTTAATACCTTTAAATTCAAGTGGTGAAAACATCATTTGAATGGCAATCACTTTAGTGACATAGCCAATTAAACCACTCATGAAAGGAATAGAGACATACAACCAAAAATGTTGCTGGAAATCTGCAATCATAGTTTGAAGCATTGTTGTTCCTTAGATTTCTATTGATTTTGATATGGGGCAACAAGCCATAAAAAACGGATAACTGTTTAAGGTCAGACAAATATCGCTTAATGGTATTTACCTTTCCATGGTAATGCCTGTTTTATCGGGTCATCTTAACATCAAATTCATTATGATGTTGCATAGAATGTGATGAATTTATCAATGTGCAGAAGTTCTAAAGTAACTTTTGGGGTGTTGATAAATATAAATAAATAATATTTTATATCGATTATTCTAACTATTAAAATGATTCTAATATGAAAAAAATAAGATATATGATGATTTGCGGTGCGTCGAAGCGTGAAAAATGTTAAAATGGCGCGCTTAATTCTTTTGCCATTTAGTGGTTTGTCATGACTACCAATACTCAAATTACTGAAGATCGTATCCTGATCCTGGATTTCGGCTCTCAATATAGTCAGCTCATTGCACGTCGTGTACGTGAAGCTGGTGTTTACTCTGAAATGTATGCCTTTGATATGTCTGAAGAAGACATCCGTGCTTTTAAGCCAAACGGTATCATTTTATCAGGTGGACCTGAGAGTGTGCATGAAGAGGGCAGCCCTCGCGCACCGCAAGTGGTGTTTGAATTAGGCGTTCCAGTATTGGGTATTTGCTATGGTTTACAAACCATGTCTGAACAGTTAGGCGGTAAAGTTGAGCCGGGTACTGTACATGAGTTTGGTTATGCCGAAGTTGATATCGTTAAACGTGACCAACTTATTGGCAACTTACAAGACCGCGAAAACCAACTACACGTTTGGATGAGCCACGGCGACAAAGTGAGCCAGATTCCAGAAGGTTTTACGATTACTGCAAGCACACCAAGCTGTCCAGTTGCTGCTGTAAGTGATGAAACACGCCGTTTTTACGGTGTTCAGTTCCACCCAGAAGTAACACACACGGCAAAAGGTGAAGAGCTACTTTCTAATTTCGTTCACAAAATTTGTGGATGTGGTGGCCTTTGGACACCTGAACACATCATCGATTTGCGTGTAGAGCAGTTACGTGAGCAAATTGGTAATGAGAAAGTACTTTTAGGTCTTTCTGGTGGTGTTGACTCATCTGTTGTTGCTGCGCTTTTACACAAAGCGATTGGTGATCAATTAACATGTGTATTTGTTGATAATGGTTTGCTTCGTTTAAACGAAGGTGACCAAGTGATGCAAATGTTTGCTGAAAACATGGGTATTCGTGTTATTCGTGCAGATGCAGAAGCGCGCTTCTTAAATGCTCTAGCTGGCGTTACCGATCCTGAAGCAAAGCGTAAAATTATTGGTCGTGAGTTTATTGAAGTATTTGCTGAAGAAGCACGTAAACTTGATGGCGTGAAATTCTTGGCGCAAGGTACAATTTACCCAGACGTAATTGAATCTGCTGCAAGCAAACAAGGTAAAGCACACGTTATTAAATCTCACCACAATGTGGGTGGTTTACCAGATGATTTAGCATTTGAATTGGTTGAACCTTTACGTGACTTGTTTAAAGATGAAGTACGTAAATTAGGTACTACACTTGGTTTACCGCACAGCATGATCTACCGTCATCCGTTCCCGGGCCCAGGTTTAGGCGTTCGTATTTTGGGTGAAGTGAAAAAAGAATATGCAGATATTCTTCGTCTTGCTGATGATATCTTTATGCAAGAGCTTCGTGACAGCGGTTGGTATGATAAAACAGCTCAAGCATTTGCTGTCTTCCAACCTGTTAAATCAGTGGGTGTAGTCGGTGATGGCCGCCGTTATGCATGGGTGATTGCGCTTCGTGCAGTTGAAACAGTTGACTTTATGACAGCTCGTTTTGCACATTTACCATACGAATTGGTTGATAAAATCTCAACACGCATTATGAACGAAATTAAAGATGTATCACGTGTGGTATACGACGTGTCATCTAAACCACCAGCAACGATTGAGTGGGAATAATCAAATGAAAAGGCAGGATTAAATCCTGCCTTTTTTATATCTGTTTCTTCCGAAGGAGATGAGAGATGTCTGATTTCATTCAGTTAGAATATCTACAAGAAAAATTACAGCAACTTTTAGCGGAATCATTATTTGCAATCTATCTTTATGGTTCAGCTGTTGATGGTGGCTTAGGGCCAGAAAGTGACCTTGATGTTCTGGTCGTGGTTACTCAACCATTAACATCTGCTTTACGCGAGCAGCTTGCACAAGAATTACTAAAAATTTCACAGCCTGTTGGGGAATTACAAAGACCATTAGAAGTTACTATTTTATTAAAAGATGAGATTCAGTCTGGAAATTATCCTTTAAGTTATGAAATGCAGTTTGGTGAATGGCTACGTGAAGAACTTAAAGAAGGTGGAACATTAAGTTCGCAGAAAGACCCAGATATTAGTATATTGCTTAGAAAAGCGAGATCTCATCATACAGTTTTATTTGGTCCAGCTTTAGACCAATGGGCACCTGAAATTTCTGATCAAGAACTATGGCAAGCAATGTCTGATACTTATCCCGAAATTGTAGCTCATTGGGATGAGGATGCAGATGAAAGAAACCAGATTTTAGCTTTATGCCGGATCTATTTTAGTTTAGTCATGAAGGATATTGCTTCAAAAGGCAATGCAGCTCGATGGGTTATGCCTCAGCTTCCTCCTGAGCAGAAATTCGTATTGCAGCGGCTTATACAGGAATATAGAGGGGAAATCGGTAAACAAAATTGGCAAGAGGAACATTATGCTTTGCAGCCTATTGTTAATTTTCTGAGTTCAAAAATTGAAGAGCATTTTGAGCAGAAAAGAAATTTGATCACATAATAATTTTTTAGATTCTGGCTTTTCTTACCGACTTTACTAAACATACGGCTATATAAGAGTGCTTAAGCACTCTTTTTTTATTACTTAGTGTTTAAAGAAAATAATATTAATTTTAATA
>NZ_JAZEYD010000036.1:0-3863 GCF_037027805.1 Acinetobacter sp. 161(2023)
CAGCACCAGACTGAGGAAAATTGCACATAACAAGGCAATAAATCTGTAGTTCAATTTGTCGGTAGCCTTGTCTAGTTCATGGATGCGACCTTGAAGGGCACGTGTAGCTTCCTGATTTGCGTTATTTAGGGTCTTTTTGCTTTGTTCTAGTACCCCACTAGCTACTTTGTTGTAAAACGTCTCTAATCGCTTGTTATCATCTGCTATAGCTTCTCTATATTCCTTCATGGAGGCTAATAGAATATACAACTGATCATCTAAATCATTTTGGCTGCTCATAGCGATGGTCCACTTCTCTTCATGCTCTTGCGGTGTTTCTGCTTCATGGCTTGTTCTTGCTGTAGCTTCAATTGCTGTTTACGTTCCAGTTCTAGGCGTTTAACTTCCTGTGCTTTCTTCCATTGCTCAAAGCCTTGCTCAACACGGTTGAACCCTTGTTCTAAGGTTTTTTCTTTATGCTGTTGTTTGTTTTGGAGCTGTTGGCTGTTCTGCTGTTTTACCGTGTCGTTGAAACGACTGATCTCAGTATCTATACCTTTCCTGCGCATCTGCGTGACCTTGCTACCCTCATGGATAGTGGCTTGTAGCTGATTACCTTGATCGACATAGCTGCGGTGGTCTATTTTTTCCTTGTACCCTGCTTTGTCCAGGGCATGATTTGCAAGGTTTGCCCAGGTGGCTCGAATCTGTTTGATTTCTTCTTGGCTTGTTCCCATGCCTAGGCTTTTTCTTTTGGTGTTACTTAGCTCGATTTCCGCTTTTTGAGTAAGGACCAATTTATTTTCAGGGTCTAATTCTGCTTTGCGAGTTGTCAGCAAGATATGTGCATGATGGTTTTTATCATCTCCACCTTTGCTGGGTGCATGAATCGCTAAATCTGCAACTACCCCATAGCGATCTACTAAGGACTTGGCAAAGTCTTTAGCAAGTTCCTTGCGTTGTTCTTCATCCAATTCATCAGGCAAGGCAATAACCCATTCTCTAGCAGTTCTGGCATCTTTCCTGTTTTCGGTTTTTTCCGCCAGATTCCAGAGTTCGGCACGATCAATTTGAGTATCTAAGTTCGAGATAATTTCGGTATAAGCCACACCTTCTTTTCTCGTAAAGTCGTGCGTTAATCCTGTCCGTTCATCTGTCAATTTTTCTCCTGCACGATAGGCCATAGATGCTACCGCAGTTCGTCCCGAACTTCGGTTAACGGTCTTAGTCGTACAGTGATAAATTGCCATGCCTTAGCCTTATGATGGTTTTGCTTTTGCTTTTAAAAAATTGCGTAGCAGTTTTTTGGGGTTAAGGGGATTCCCCTTACGCAACGACGACTTGAACTTTGTTCAAGTCGTAAGTGCGCATTTCATGAAAAACACGATAGCATATAGCCCGCTTGAATTTCAATTCATAGGGCCTTATGCTTGAGTGGTTTTCTATATCCCGAAATCTGAATCATGACAAAAGCTGCTGAAACTCTTGAAAAGAAAATTGAAGCCCAGTTAGAGAAGCTGAAACAGTTAAAGGCTCGTAAACAAGCTATCGAAGCTAGAGAGAAGTCAAAGCAGAAAGAGCAGGAAAGAAAGGATGATACTCGACGTAAAATTTTGCTTGGTTCTTATTTGATTAAAAAAATGAATGCCAATGAAGCCAATAAAGAAAAAATACTCGCTGAACTCAACGAGTATTTAACAGAAGATAGAGATAGAGAGTTATTTAACCTTAAATCTAATTAGTTTTTATTTTGATAAAGTTGTCTATATTGCTCGGCCGTTTTTTGAGTGATTTCTAAATTTTTGTCCATCATTGTAGATGGATCATATTTATCTCCCCATTCAATGACCTTTCCATCTAATAAGGTGACATATAATCTATCTTGAGAAAGCATTTCATTATCCATGCTGATATAACCTACTCTTGATAGCCCCCAATAAGAATATTTCTCTTCAAAACCTTGCGGTGTCTTTCTTGCAGCCACCTTTTTTGGATTTCCTAATAGAGATACTACTTCTTGTTTCGTCATGCCTATTTGTAAGCTCATTGCCTTCTGGTTATAAGGAATTACTGTCGCACAACCTACTAATAAAAGTACTGCTAAAGTACTTAATATCCATTTTTTCACAAACATTCTCCAAAAATAATTTTTAAATATTATCTTATAAGAACAATTTTTTTGTCTCATAGTTTGATAATTCTAAATATTATCTAGTTAGTTCAATTATCTTAAAAACTTACTAAGAAAGCTTTTTTATACGTTAAAACCATGCTCTACAAGCAAAGGAAAGAACATTTCAAAGTGTCTTTTTTCTGCTAGCATTTCAGCTAAAAGTTGTCCGAATTGTTCATAATTTCCAGTACCAATTAAGTGGCTATATTCACTTTGTACACGCTCATCATAGGCAAGTTTAGATCCAAACTTAAGACGTTGTGAATCAGTCATTCGGTTAAAAAAATCTCCTATATTTTTATTTTTTTTAGCCTCAGTTCTTATTTGCTTTTGCTTAAATTTGAATGAAAACCCAGTGATTGTTCGTCCCTGCTTATGCTGTTCATATGTAGCCTTAATGTCTGTATGCTCATTGATCTGAGTAATAGCTGTTTCTAATACACGACTTTTAAAGTGGTGCATACGCTGATATTCATCATCTTCGACACCTAAATTTTTACGTAATTGTTGAAGTTCAAAAATTGGTGTTTTACCAACTTCACGCCAAGAAATTAATAACTCATAAAGCCTAGTCGCATATTTACTTGTTAAATGGGCAACTTGTTTAGCCTCGTACTTAGTAAAATGTTCTTCTAACCTAGTAATTAAGGGCACCACGTCAGGAGCGAAAGTAATTTCTAATAACGCTAAGTCGTCAACGTAAAAAATCCGGCTCACCCAACGAGAGCGAACAACACCGACCTTTCCAGTTTTTTTATATTCAGCGGTATAGCTAAACTGTCTATTAAATAGATTATTTACAGCCTCTTTCAAGGCCTTATAAGACGCATCAGGTGATACATTAAATAGCTTTGCATAATCACTAGCATGTATTTCAAGCTTACTGTCTGCTGTGATGCCTTGCCCCAATTCCCTTGCATTAATAATCGCAAGCATCACTAAACGCTGTTCTGTTAGTTCCAAATTATAGCTGGCGTTTATTAATGCATTATCTTTCACAACTAAACCATTCTTCATATTAAGTACACGTTATTATTAATGTGTATTTACACACTACATATAATCTGTGTGCAATTCAAGAGAATTTGTGTGCTTATACAAGAGAATTTGTGTGCTTATACAAGAGAATTTGTGTGCTTATACAAGAGAATTTGTGTGCTTATACAAGCTGAAACATAGGCATAGAGCGACTTACAGCTCGCGTAAAAGCATTTAAAAGCTTTAAAATATATATAAAAGCCTAAGCAGGCATGAAAACAGCCCTATGCCCTCGCTAAAGCTCGGACGTTTTAACCTCGCTTTCGCTCGGTTGAGGGGCTGTTTTTTTTCAAATATGAATTGAAAATTTAATAAAAAAGAAACTATGCCTTCGCTTCGCTCAGTAGTCTTTATGCTCGCTTCGCTCGTCTAGAATTTGACTAATAGAGTTCGCACCCATTCGGGATGCTCTGTATCTTTCGTTATGAAGCAAAAGGGAGCTTGTAATCAGGGAAAAGGCAGGGGCGAAATTTTAATGCCAAGTGGTCGCTCGTAGACACTCGCTCGGCTATTACTGGAAGAAGTTTAATAATTAAAATATCTAATCAAAACCGTGGAACAATGATCAAATAGTAAGCGTGGAACATAAAAAATAGAAAAGTTGCCGCCTTGTTGCTCTATGATTCAAGGCGGCAATCTCTAATATAATGATCTTGAAGGAAAAAACAGTTGT
>NZ_JAZEYD010000037.1:0-2594 GCF_037027805.1 Acinetobacter sp. 161(2023)
GTAAGCGTCCGCTGAACCCCACTTTTTCTAACTCATTAATACCGCGATAGTGTCCACTTAAATTTAAGTGGACACCTATTTATGGATTTAAAGACAGTTATAGACAGTGCACCAACGCTAAAAAAGCCCCGTCGAACCTTCACAGCTGAATTTAAACATCAACTTATTCAGCAATGCCAGCAGCCAGATACATCAGTGGCCAAGGTAGCAATGCAACATCAGATCAATGCCAATCTGCTACATAAATGGATTCGTCAGTCCAGATCAATGCCCCCTGCATTAAAAACCCCATCCATTCCACAGACTGACTTTCTTCCGGTCATTCTTCACCCGACTCCAGTCAAACAAGAAGCACCTCTACCACCTGTGCCAGAGAAGAAAGCTGTCGCTCATATCAGGATTCCATTACATGAGGCACCAAGTTCCGCAAGGGATCAGATGATCGAGATCGACTGGCCGGTGGAGTCAGTAACTGAATTACTGTTGCTGATCCAGGGTTTGACTCAATGATTCGTATTGATGAGATCTGGTTGTCTACCCAGCCGATGGACATGCGTGCAGGGATGGATACAGCCATGGCTCAGGTGCTGAGAGCCTTTGGCTACATCAAACCGCATTGCGCTTACCTGTTCTGTAATAAGCGTGGCCATCGTATGAAAGTGCTGGTGCATGATGGACTGGGTATCTGGCTGTGTGCCCGGCGGCTGGAACAGGGGAAATTCCACTGGGCTAAAGTTCACCAGGGTGAAAGTATGGCGATCAGCCCGGAGCAGTTACAGGCACTGATCCAGGGTTTGCCCTGGCAAAGAATCGGACTGCAGCAAGTGGTAACAATGCTCTAAACCAGGCTCATCCATTCTGCTATTCTCCAAACGTTCTATTTCCTCTGCATCATGACCTCAGGCATACTGCGGTCATGAATACGCTGCCTGATTTAAGCCAACTGACCCATGAACAACTGCTGGAATTTACCAGACAGTTGGCGATGCAGCATCAGTCTCTGGCACAATCTAAACAACAACTGGAACAATCAAATCAGCAATTAGATGCCAGAGTTCAACATCTTGAAGTCACCAATCAGCAATTAGATTCTAAAGTTCAACATCTTTCTATTCTCAATCAAAAATACGAGCATGAGCTTGCACTATTTAAACAGCATAAATTCGGCAGTAAAAATGAACATCTAACCGCAAAACAAATCCATCTCTGGGATGAAGCGGTTGAAGAAGATATTGCAGCGGTTGATCTGGAACTGGAACGACTGAATGCAGATAAAACCAATGCAGCTGCACAGAAAGCCCCAGTCAACAAACCTAAACGTCGGCTGTTGCCAGATCATCTACACACCCTCCGTATTGAGCATGAACCTGAATCAACACAATGCAGTTGTGGCTGTACCTTGCGTCGTATCGGTGAAGATGTCAGTGAAAAACTGAATTTCAGACCGGCACAGTTCTATAAGGAACAGCATGTGCGTGGTAAATGGGTCTGTGATCAGTGTGACACTCTGACTCAGCAAGCGATGCCAGCCTATGTGATTGATAAAGGCATTGCTTCACCTGAATTGCTTAGCCATGTGCTGGTGTCAAAGTATGCCGATCATTTGCCTTTGTACCGTCAACGTCAAATCTTTCTACGCGCAGGTGTTGATCTGTCTAGATCAACGTTATCTGACTGGATTGGCCGCTGTGGGGTGGAACTGGAACCTCTGGCCAATGCCTTAAAACAGGTGGTACTGCAACAGCAGGTGATCCATGCAGATGAAACACCGGTGACGGTCATGCAGATGGGTGAAAATGAGAAAAAGCCCAAAAAAGGTTATGTCTGGGCCTATGCCAGCACACAGTACAATCCAGTTCAGGCAGTGATCTATGACTTTCAAGATAGCCGTTCTGGCCAGCATGCTGAAGACTTCCTGAAAGGCTGGCAGGGTCATTTGGTCTGTGATGATTACAGTGGTTATAAAGCACGCTTTAGATCAGGTCAGGTCATTGAGGTGGGCTGCATGGCACATGCACGTCGTAAATTCCATGAACTACATGTGACCAAGAAAAGTCAGGTCGCTGAACAGGCATTAGTGCTGATTCAGAAATTATATGCGATAGAAGCAGAATTAAGAAAAAAGACGGATGGTACAGCGGAAGACCGCTGCGAATACCGACAACAGCATAGTCAACCGGTCATGCAACAACTATATGAATGGCTCAACCAACATCAACTGACGGTGCCATCGAGTTCTCCAACCGCCCGGGCGATCAATTACAGCCTAAAACGTTGGACTGCTTTAAGCCGCTATCTGGATGATGGCAATCTACCCATTGACAATAATTGGATAGAGAACCAAATGCGTCCCTGGGCCTTGGGGCGTAAGAACTGGCTATTTGCAGGTTCGCTGCGCAGTGGTCAACGAGCTGCCAATATCATGACTTTAATCCAGTCAGCAAAGCTGAATGGCTTGGATCCGTATGCCTATTTAAGTGATGTGCTGAAAAGGTTGCCAACACATAAAGTGCCTCAAATAGAAGAATTACTACCTCACCGCTGGAAACCTGAACCCCGTTAAAACTTGGCGATGGCGTTCAGCGGATGCTTAC
>NZ_JAZEYD010000038.1:0-2459 GCF_037027805.1 Acinetobacter sp. 161(2023)
ACGGTATAGATATGCCCATTTGCCATTCACTTTTACGTAAGTTTCATCCAGATGCCATAAATGTCGATCTGTAGGATTACGCCAATACCAACGTAAACGTTTTTCCATTTCTGGAGCATAACGCTGAACCCAGCGATAAATTGTGGTGTGATCAACATTCACTCCACGTTCAGCGAGCATTTCCTGAAGTTCACGATAGCTGATGCCATATTTACAATACCAACGAACAGCCCAAAGAATGATTTCACCTTGAAAGTGCCGACCGTGGAAGGGATTCATCTGCTGTATCTCGAAATAAATAAGATATTTAGCTTATCATGTCAGCCTATTTGCAACAGTGCCGATTTTGAACGTCTGGCTAAACTGCACCACTCTGGGCAAAAATTAAGATCAGCCACCCGCTGGGATCAGTTTGTTGCCATATTAATGTCCCAACTTTCTTGTCGGCAAAGCTTAAGAGACATTCAATCCAATCTCGAATCCCAGCAGGAAAAGCTCTATCATCTTGGCGCGAAAAGAATTGCGCGAAGCACCTTAGCAAGACTCAATGAAGAACAGCCCGCCAGCCTGTATCAGCAATTGTTCACACAGCTGCTTCAGCGCTGTGAAAACTCTAAAACTGCACATAAATTTAGATTCAAGAATCCGCTGTATTCACTAGATGCCAGTCATATTGATCTTTCACTGTCATTGTGCGAATGGGCAAAAGTGCATGAATCCAAAGCCAGTATTAAACTAAGTGTTGGCTTAAATCACAGCAATACCATTCCTGAATTTGTAGCGCTTGGGGATGGTATTGAAAATGATATGGTGCAAGGCAGAGCATTTAAATTTCCTGCTGGCAGCATTATCGTCTTTGATAAAGGATATGTTGATTATCAATGGTTTGCTCAGTTGACACATCAGAAAGTCAGCTTCGTAACTCGGCTACGCCCCAAGACAGTTTATCAAGTTAAATCAAGCCGCAACGTATTAGCGACTAAAGGCATTATTGCGGATGAATGTATTGAATTGAGCAGTGCGCACGCCAAGAAAAGAGGTGCCCCTAAATTATTAAGGCGTATAGAGTTTTATGATACAGATAAGAAAAGAACATTCGAATTTCTGAGCAACAACTTTCATCTGGCAGCATCCACCATTGCTGCAATTTATAAAGACCGCTGGAAGATTGAGTTATTCTTTAAAGCCATCAAGCAGAATTTAAAACTGAAGTCATTTCTAGGTCGAAGCCGCAATGCGATACAAACGCAAATATGGATTGCATTAATCGCCTATTTGCTGGTGAACTTCGCTAAACACATGGCACAAGAAGAATGGAGTATTCAGCGTTTATTGCGAATTATTCAGGTCAATTTATTTGAAAGGAAACTTTTAAGGTCACTCTTTGTGCCTGATAAAAAATGGCGAAAACAAGAAGAACCTCAATTGAGGTTCTTCTTGTGATATTTGTGGGACAGCAGTGATCATCAGGGCCACATTAGGATTCAAATCTATGAAGACTGCTTATGCCACAATTAAAGGTATTGAAGTCATGCGTGCACTACGTAAAGGACAAGCATCGTCATTTTATTATGGTCAGCCTCAGGGTGAAGTGTGTCTAATCAACAGGGTTTTCGGTCTCTAAGCACTTTTTAAAGGGAACTTCATCGACTCAAATCTCTATTTGCAACAGTGCCCTCTTTTTTATGTTTTATTCAAAATGAAGTTGATATTTATCCGTCGTAATCTTGATCTTGAGGTTCTTATATTTTCGTTTTGTGGCACTCAGGGCTGAATCTGTCACTTCTGCATAAAATTTAGGGTCATTCATTAGATCATTAAATAGTTTATATCCAATCAATAACTTACTAGATTTTTTCTTTTCCTTTAGATCATTTTCAATCAACTGATCCAATTCTTTTACAGAAAAACTATGCATATTACCCTCTATAGTATCTTTCTGATAAAACAGCATACAGACTTAGCAAGAGGATTTAAAGCTTATTAGATAATTGATATTTATGAAATTGTGAGAAAGATAATATATTAGATTTATCTATTTAAGTTAAGTTTTTCTAAAAATAACATAATACACCTTATACGAAATACTTGATATTTATCATTAAATTTCAGTATATTAGATCAAGCCGTTGTGGGGCATAGGGTACCAGAGCGGCTTTTTATTGATTATTTATGTTCCACGCTTAAAATTCGAACAATGTTTCATGATTTTTATAAGTTAAACTAAATTTAGTTGCCAATCCCAATAAGCTATTCACTAACTTGTAAATATCGGTATACCGCCTGACGACTAATCCCAAAAGCTTTTCCTAATGCCATTTTTGATGGATACTTCCCTTCCCTCCATGCTTGTCGTAAAGCTTCAGCTTGGTCAGGCTTTAGTTTATGCACCCGACCTTTGTACTTCCCCTGAGCAGAGGCGAGTTTTATTCCTTCCTTTTGCCGCTCTAAAATTATCT
>NZ_JAZEYD010000039.1:0-2441 GCF_037027805.1 Acinetobacter sp. 161(2023)
ATTTAAAAAAAGGAAAGAAGATGAAAATTAAGTTTTTAACAGTTTCATTGATGCTTATTCTGCCATTTTCTGTTTTTGCAGCAAATACTGTAGTAGAAAAAGCGGTCATTGAATCAAATAATACATATAAGGCGAAGTATAACTTAGAGGATATGACTGAGTTTAATCAGGCTCAAAAGGGCTTTATTGCCAAGCCAACAGGTCAAATTAAAAGTGAGAAAGGCAATGTTATCTGGGATTTTGATGCATTTAGTTTTTTACAAGATCAAGCACCAAATACCGTTAATCCCACTCTATGGCGACAAGCAAAATTAAACAACAATGTTGGGCTATTTAAAGTAACAGATCGAGTTTGGCAAATTCGTGGTTTTGATTTGGCAAATATGACCATCATTCAGGGTGATACTGGCTGGATTATTGTGGATACATTAACCTCTAAAGAAACGGCTGAAGCAGCACTTAAATTTGCTAGACAGCATTTAGGTGAGCAAAAAATTTCAGCCATTATCTTTACCCATAGCCATATCGATCATTTTGGTGGTGCATTAGGCGTTCTTTCTAGCGAAGAAATTAACGCTAGAAAAACTCCAATTATTGCGCCAAAAGGCTTTATGGAAGAAGCGACCAGTGAAAATGTGATGGCAGGTTCAGCCATGATACGTCGTGCGACTTATATGTATGGAACTTTTCTACCTAAAAATGCGGAAGGATTGGTGGATACAGGTTTAGGTAAGGCTGTTGCTGTGGGAAAAATGGGCATCCTTGAGCCTACACAACTGATCACTCAACCAGAACAGAAAATGACGGTTGATGGCTTGGATTTTGTGTTTTATAACGTGCCGGGTTCAGAAGCACCAGCAGAATTAACGTTCTCTATCCCATCATTGAAACTTTATAACGGCGCAGAAATTCTATCTCATACCATGCATAATCTTTATACCCTTCGGGGTGCTAAAGTCCGTGATGCCTTAAAATGGGTGGGCTATCTAGACCAAGCAATGCAGCATGCCAAAGCATCCGATGTATTGATTGCACAGCATCATTGGCCTGTCTGGGGCAATGACAATATTCAAGATTTTATTAAAACCCAGCGAGATGTTTATAAGTTCACGCATGATCAGACGGTGAGATATATGAACTCTGGTTTTAATGGCGCTGAAATTGCCGAAAAAATTAAGCTTCCAGCGGCACTTGATCAAAAACTATATGCTCATGGCTATTATGGAACCCTAAAACATAATGTAAAAGCAGTATACCAATATTATATGGGATGGTTCGATGCCCATCCTTCCAATTTAGATCCATTACCCCCTAAAGCTGTTGCAAAAAAATATATTGAGTTAGCAGGTGGGGAGAACAATGCATTGAAAAATGCGCGGGATGCCTACGCTCAAGCTGACTATAGATGGGCTGCCGAGATTTTAAAACATATTGTGTTGAATAACCCTCAAAACCAACAAGCAAAAGACTTATTGGCGAATACTTATCGTCAATTGGGCTATGCTGCTGAGGCTTCAACTTGGCGTAATTTCTTTTTGGTGGGCGCTCAAGAGCTACAAAATAATGTACCCCTACAAAATACTTCTGATCCGAGTGATTTATTGATTCATACACCAACTGAAAGATTTCTTGAAGCTATGGCGACAAATTTAGATGTGGAAAATTTAAAAAATGAAAACCAGTGTATCAATCTGGTTTTGTCGGATACCAAAGAGCATTTTTCATTATGGGTTGAAAACTCAGTCATGCAGTTTAAGCGTTATGATGAAAGTAAAGATTTGGCATTGGATTGCCCTACATTAACCTTAACCAAGCCCTTATATCTAAAAATGATTACAGGTCAAATAGAAGGGGTAAAAGTCCTGCTTTCTAAAGACAGTAAAGTCAAAGGTAATCCACTGAAAATTGGAAAATTCTTTGCAATGTTTAAACGTCCAGATTCAATTTTCCCGATTGTGACTCGACCAAATGGCTAAGCTCAAATAAGTAAAGTCGAAACTTAAATTAATAGATCCAAAGAAATGGGTGAAATTATCAACTTGGTTCTCCCAATCTTATAACAGGAATACAAGAAATTATTTCTTGTATTCCTCTTTAAAATTAAAAGTAAGCTATATGTATTTTAACTCTATTGATACTTTATTAAATGGTTTTTGAATTTTTATACTTTATTTTCGATGGAGATATTTTTATTAGTAGCTTGTTTAAAAAAGATTTGTTTATTTTTCTATTAATTGCTTCTAAATAATAACTTCAATATTTTTGTGGTTAAAAGGCAAGGGGGTATTATGATGTGTTTTTTATTGAAAATAAGCTTTTATATTAGGTTAACTTGATTGCACTATTTGATGATTATATTGAGTAAATATATAGGTCATGATGATCATATCAATATCCGATAGTTTAAGAGCTCAATATTTGTTTTGCCAAGCTTATATTTT
>NZ_JAZEYD010000004.1:0-248827 GCF_037027805.1 Acinetobacter sp. 161(2023)
TGTGGACCATTTTTCCACTCTTCTAATTTTTTAAGAGTAATAGTTTCATCTGTCGACTTTTCAGTAATCATTAAACCATCAGGCGATATAGTATTAATCCAATCTTTATTTTCATAAAGTCTAGGAAACCAGATTAAGGTATCTTTTTCATATGGATGAAGTGCTCCACCTCTCTGATAATTTTTATAGTTATAGCCAAAGCAATTACAAACATCTTTTGTAGTTTTTAACACTACATTGTCGGCTAGGCTAATGCTTCCTAAATCAATATAAGTTTGAGGGTTGTATTCTGTTTCTATATTCCATTCTTTGAACTTAACTACTTCTATCTTCTTATTCTTTGCAACCTTTATTTCTTCTATGATTTTATCAATTTGTTGATGAATACTCTCTAAGTTTTGGGGTTCACCCTCCTGATTTTTATAAACATTCACCCGAAAAATTTTATGGCCAGTAATGCTAATAATGTCTTCTTCTCTCATAGCATCACTTTCGGTCTGAGAAATACTATAAATTGGTTCATCCGTCAGATTAAGGGAATATTCTATTTTGCTATTTTTTAAAAAGTGATGTCCTTCATCAACTTCAATATGAATACCAAGTTGAGGAAAATATAAATCAGTTAAAGCAATTTTCTTATTTGATAATCTAACAAACTGTTGAGTGACAAATTTTAGAGTAAAGTCATTAAGTAAGTGAATAATTCGACTAACCACATATGCTTCATAACGTTTGTTTTTAGTACGTCCTAATTGTCGAATGACATAATCTGTTAAATCTGAACTAATCATGACTGAATTTTAATAATTTATAAGTGACGCTGTAATCTTACTCATCTAAAGTGTATTTGTCGCTTAATTATAAAAGCAATCACTATTTAAATCATAAAGATACCTTAAACTAAAACTGACTACTTATAAGAAAAGACCCAAACCTCACATTCAGGCCTTCCTTCTTTAAACCTACTCAGACAACGCTAATAACTTCTGAACATACTGAACCGCATTATTTTCGATGTCTTGCTGAGTCGGAACATCGTCATCTTCTGAAGGGTTTGTGTCTAAACCATAAAATGCATGAAGTGGTTGATAGTCTGCTCCAACATATAAAGCCGTTAGCTTAAATGGAGTCAAAATCTGCTCTAAAGAAAGGTTATATCCACCATACTCTGAATAAACTTTTTCTTTCACACCAGCAGATACAGCCAACATAAACTTTTTATTTTTGAGCTTGTCGCCTGTTGAGCCGTAAGCCCATCCATACGCCAAAACTTCATCTAACCATTGTTTCAAAAGCGGTGGACAGTTAAACCAATACACAGGAAATTGAAATACTAAATTTTCGTGTTCTTCTACCAATGCTTGCTCTTTGGCAACATCAATTACCCCATCTGGATAGGCTTGATAAATTTGGTGAACCGTAAATTGGTCTGGGTGTTTCTCTAGTTCCTCTACCCATCTTTTATTTACAACAGACTGGTCTATGTGAGGATGGGTAACAATGACTAATGTCTTTTTCATTATGAAAACACGCTTATTGGAAAGTTGATAAATCGATTATAGAAGTGTGCTTTCCTAAATATAAGTACGGTAATTTATGTTATATACTATACTAAAAGATAGTGTAGATTTTAAAAATGACTGAATGTGTTCCATCACATACGCCACTAGAAGAGACAGGTTTTGGCTATACCCTTTCTTTGATTAATGGCAAATATAAAATGATTATTATGTATTGGCTGTATGAAAAAAATGTCATGCGTTTTAATGAGATGCAACGGTGCATTGGCAATATTTCGTTTAGAACGCTCAGCAATACACTTAAAGAATTGGAAAGAGATGGGCTGATTCATCGCAAGGAATATCCTCAAATTCCGCCAAAAGTTGAGTACCGTCTTTCAGAAAGAGGACAGTCTTTAATTCCTTTGTTAGATATGATGTGCCAATGGGGCGAGCAGAATAAGCCGTCTTAGTTTTATAGACTTGAAGTGATACTAAATATGAGAAATGAATTAAGAGAAATTTTTATCAAGGGATGTGACGAGAAAATTGAAAAGAAAGGAGACAATGTCGGTCTGTCTTTTTATGCTTTTTTTAAAAATAAGAATGATAACCCTGAGTTACTGATGGAAGCAGCCCATTGGTGGATTATGGAGCATAAGCTAGATCACTTTGAGAAGGCGGTTAAGATTAAAGAGTTAATTTTGAGTGAAAGTTAACATCCTTTTATAAACCTTCTAGTAAATCATTTAGATTTTACTAGGAGGTTTATTTCTTTCATAAAATTCAAAACATAAGATAATTTTTTTATTGAAGCCTATTTTTTAGCTGTTATTCTAATTTCAAAACGCTATTCCTTATTTATAAAAACCCACAACCTATTGATTTTTATTATTTAATTAAGTTTCAACTTACAAAATTATTATTAATATAAAAATAATTGCAACATTCATATAAGATATTAAGACTTAGCCGGATTTACTTCTGATAAAGTAATACATACAAAAAAACAATATATATTATCAATAACTATATTTTAATAGTCGCTCATTTCTTTAGTAACGTAACATATATAAAATGATTAATTTTTTTAAAAGTAGGCCTTTCTTCTGTCTTTTTATTTTATTAATTTCTGGTATTGATCTAGCTCTATATTATAATTATGGCTATCCAACTAAATTATCTGCTTTCATTGGAGCTTTCCTTAATTTCACTATGATTTCTATTGCTGCTTTACTTAGCTTTGCATACGCAGAAAACAAAAGAGAAAAACCAGATAAAATAGAAAATTTTCTAGAAATTCCCAGTGGAGAATTAAAATATAACCATATAATGTCATTTTTGAGTGATCAAGTATTTGGAACTTTCTTAACTACATTAATGCTAGTCTATGGAAGAAAGATATTTGAAATTACTGAAAGTAGTGTTGCATCTGCTCTTTTTAGTTTTATAATATTTTTTGCTACTATAGTAATATTCACATTTTCTTTTGGAAAAATTTCAATTCAAATATTTCGAAGTCAAATGTCTGGTATTAAACAATTCGCAACAGTAGTTCTATTTTTAGCAATTGCTGGTTGGTTTTATACAGCAGGTATAGAACTGGCTCCCAAAATTTCACCAAGTGTACAGCAGAATTTTTTAAGTAAATAAAGTAAAGGCCCATAAATGGGCCTTTACTTATTTTCTATTTTGTCTTTTTATTGTTTAATATCTGAATCTATAAAAATTATTTTATTTTCATGTTTGTTAATTAATAAACTAGAAATATCAAACTCATCTTCTGACAATAATTTTTTCCCAATAAAAATTTCTGCAAATTTATCTCTTATTTCACTAATAGGTTGAGATTTTACTGCTGCCACAATAAATTGTACATTTTCAGGAATTTTATCAAAGGTTTTCAAAACGAGACCATAATTATAATCATTAATATCTTGCTGACGAGGAGAATCTATAATAAAAGGTGGTATAGATGACTCAGCATAGGTACACATGGCATGTAATAATGTTAAACGAACAGCCAACATATGCTTTATACCATTTGCTCCCCCACTCGTGTGGTTAAGAATTTCTGTAAAATTTTTCTTTTTTCCACTTGTGACTTCAAGTTCTATACATAATTTTTCAAAATAATCTACAAATTCATCTTCTAGATCTTTTTGATTTTCCTTTTCAATTAATAATCTTTCATTCTTAAATTCTGTAATTAGATTCTTTTTTTCCTCTATAAGTGTTTCATTTTGATAAATCCTAGATTGGATGGCAGGGATCATTTGTTTTTGCACGACTGAATGGTTTAAGTATTCTTGTACATCATTTTTATTCATAAGCTCATTTATATTTTCTTCTTCAGATCGGATAAGTTTTGATAATTTATTAAGCTCTTGTCTAGTTTTATTCTCTTCACCTATTAATCGCTCAATTCGATTTAATAAGAGATCTGAGTCTTTTAAAATTGAGAACCTATTAACAATATCATTCTCATGAACCACTCCACAAGTTGGACAAGTGACTTCAAAAGAATCGACATTACGAACACTATATTCATAATCTTGCTCTAACTCTCCTAATGCAATATTAATTAACTCTATTTCATTTGTTAGAGATGATAAATTTGAAGCTTTGTCTAAATATTCATTTCTTAATGTGAGTAGATTTTTTTCATAATTTTCTAGAGTAAGTGACTTTCTGAATACATTATTTAAATAGTTTTCAGTTTCAAAACCTTTTAAATAAGTAAAATTACAATTTTCTCTCTCAAGTGTTTTCTCTATTTCTTTTTTTTCTTGTGTAATTATATTTTCACTATACTTTTTTTCATAGTATTTTTTATCAAGTACACCACATATATATTTAATTAATTCAGTTCTATTATTTTTATCAAAAGCATTCATATTCTGGAAACACAACCAGAAATTAGCCCAGCCAGTCATTTGCTCAATATAAGTAGTCGCAAAATAATAACTTGGTGGTACTCGAGAGAGTTTTTTCGCCTTTGCATATTTTAATAAAACATTAAAGTTTAGAATTTCATTCAACCTTTCAATAAAATCGCTATCAACCTTTTTTGACTTAATTGGATACTTATAAGACTTATCCTCATCTTCAGAAACAATAGAAATGAATTCATTATTTCTATAAATTTCATAATTTTTATCTGCCACTGAAAATGAAATAAGAGTTTCTAGGTCATCACACCAAGTTTCTTCGAATTTCACTTCACAGCCTAGCCCCCAAAAAAGACTATTAATAAGAGTCGTTTTTCCTTTTGTATTATCTTTAGAATCAATTAGAGTTCTGAGATAAAGTTTTTGTACTTTCCCTCCGCGCTCTTTGAGAGATCTCATGACGATTCTCTGAAATTGGAAATAACTCTTTGTATTTTGCATGACGTAAATTCCTGATTAAAAGTTTAAAGTTTCTTTGAGAATTTTTATTTTTAAAACTGGTCATAAAGCACCTTAAAAACTTCATATATAGCTACAGCTTGTAGCTTATTATATTCTTTTAATAAAACATGTTCATTTATTTTTTTATCAAGTAAATCTATAGATTCCCAATATGTTTTTTCATCATCAATATCTAAAGGTAAACTTATTTCACTTAGGAATTGATCTAATTCATTTTCTAATACAGCGGAACTAATACATATTTTAAATAAAAAATATTCACGCACTTTCTTTAATATTCTGGAAATTTTAATTGATTTTTCGCCCTTTTCTGTGAGTTGTGACTCAATCAATTCTTTAAGCTCAATTTCTATATTTTGGTCTGTATTTTTTACAATATGCTCAGAAATGGTTTGACTAGCAAGACCTCTATATTTAACACAATCTTCCCAGAATTCGTAACGTTGTTTATGCTGAGATTTCGGTCGAAGGTCATCTGCAAGAACTCGGTATATATTAGCAGGACGCATACCAATGTCCCCATAAGTATTTTCAATAAAATCTTGAATTTTATGTTTTATTTGACGGTCTGATTGATCTAAATTTAATGCTGTTTTACGGAAGATAATCATATCTTCATATTTAGAATCTATTGTAAAATTTAACTCATTTGATATAGCATTTTTTAGAATTTTCTTATCATTTTCATGTAGTTCACTAAATTTATAGTCTTTATCAACATTTTGGATTTTATAACTAAAATTAATATCTTCTAAGCAAAGCAAACACAATTTATCTATTTGTTTTTCAAATGATTTATCTTTAATTCCTAAAATCATTTTTCCTAAAGTAGAATTAGGGCCTTTTAATGCTGTAAGGCTTGCTGGAGTATAAGATTTATAAGTCGTTTTAATTTGAAAAAGTTCAAATCTAGTAGATGGGCTAAATGCACAACTATTAGCAAATAAAACATCCTCATGAAATTCGATAAAAGCTACAAATTCTTTCTTTTGACTTAACTTATCTAAAGCATGATAAATTGCCCAATCAATTTGATATTCGAATCTTAATAAGGTATCTAAGCCTTTATTCTCGCGCTCTTCATCATCTAATATATTTAAATTTTTCATGTCATAGAAATTTATATAAAGATTAAATTCAATTATAGCTTAAAAAATATATTTTTTTTAGTAATCGGACTATAGTTCATTATAAGCAAATAAAAGTATATAACTTATCCTTTTATTTGCTTAATTTTAAATGAGCTTCTGAGCTTTAAGGAATGATTTAATAGGAGACATTCAATTAAACTATTTCCCCATCAAACTCGCTTTAAAAAATACTCAAGTAACGCATCTCTTTGCATTACTTGATCTGAGCCTAACAAATCTAAAATTGCACCATCAATCATAAATACAAAGATCTCTGCTTCCGCATAGGAAACCGATTTCTTAGTTTCCATCAACAGGCAGAAAATTTCATTTTTAAGCCAGCGCCTATAGCGTATCGCGGTTTGATAGGCATTTGGATAAATCGTTTTAATTTCAAAAATTGCTTTAAACAGTAAATAGTAGGCGCTATTTAAATCGGCATGTAAAAGGTAAATCTGCCTGAGTTTATGCGTTAAAGTTGAGTATTTAGAAGTTTCGATAACTCCCCTCACTTTTTCTTTTAACAGGTCTTTTTGGAAAGTCAGGCACAGCTCAATAAACTTTTCTTTAGATTGAAAGTAGTTGTAAAAGGTCGCCTTTGGAATTTGGGCTTCCTCAATAATTTGATCTATCCCAATGTAAAACCCATTTTGTTTAAAGCAAGGTGTTATCGTGTGGAGCACTCGCAGTGCTCTAAATGAAGGTTGTAAATTTTTCATGTATATCGCTTAAAATAATTTTTTGTTGTAAATAAATGAGATAGGAATGCCGTCACTCTTAAATTGAGTGCTAAAAACAGGCATGCAAAAGCCGCACAAAAATGGTGTGCTCGCCTATCTCGGGTTTTATTGTTGCTATGATTTTTTAGTCGTAATGACCTATGGCTTAAAACCTAGAGTCGGTTAAACCGTTTTAAAGACCAGTTGGGTATAGAGTCAAAGATTTTGGCGATGGTTGCCAATGAGAGAGATGAAATAGTACGCATATGACGGATTCCTGTACAAATAAGGATTCTGCCAATCTCTGCTAAAAGATGGTGGCAGAACGAAAGGGGGTTAGCAGACTGGGTACAGAACCAGCACACCCGAAGGTGTCCCCCTCTCGCCCTACCGCAACGTGAGGGAGACGAGTTGAATACAAGCAGACCTCTCCCTCAGAAGGAATAAATCTGATGTAATCTGTACCGCGGCCTGCTAAGACCGACTGGCAATGTAGGCCAGCAGGCAAAGGATAATCCGCGTGTTTAGGAGTGTCAATGTGATATTCGCTATTCATTTATAAAGATTATTTTTATTTTTCATTGGCATAGTGATTTAACAATACATGTTCTTAAAGTTTAGTTTGTCTGATCATTTCATTATTAATTTATCATTCATTTTCAAAACTGTTTAAATGAACCGATTGATCGCTCTACAAATAAAAGCTACAGTAAATAAAGTTTGAATTTTATAACTTTAAATAAATTGATAACGCATGCAGGCAAAGACATGGAAACCATACATGATTTTTATCGCCGCTTTTCTTTAACCAGAGATAGCGATTACTCGGTTCCATCGACTTCATTTGGGCATTTCAACGTGTTCCAGCGCGATGCCTGCTCGTTTCTGACGCCTTACAGCCGCCGCGATTATTATAAAATTTCACTGGTTTTAGGCACAGGCGACCTTCACTACGCCAACCGCTGGATTCGGGTAGACCGCCCTGCTTTACTGTTTTCAAACCCGATGGTTCCCTACGCTTGGGAAATTAACTCACCCGAACAGGCAGGTTGGTTTTGCCTATTTACCGAAGAGTTTGTAAACCAAGAGTCTCGACAAAGTTTTTTAAAAGACTCTCCATTGTTTAAAGTCGACGGCGACCCACTGTATTTTTTAAATGACCAACAGGTTGAAGAAATTTCATTTATTTTCAAAAAGATGATGACTGAAATAAATTCAGATTACATTCATAAATATAACGTTTTAAGAAACTATTTACACCTGATTGTGCATGAAGCCATGAAAATGCAACCGACCCAACAGTTTGAAAAACATAGCAATGCTGCGGTTCGAATTTGCCATTTATTCTTTGAATTATTAGAGCGCCAGTTCCCGATCGACTCACCCCATTTTCAACTTAAACTCAAAACAGCAAATGACTATGCCTATGGCTTGTCGGTGCATGTGAACCATTTAAACCGAGCTGTAAAAGAAGCCACAGGCAAAACCACATCCGAGCATATTAGCTCGCGTATTACGCAAGAAGCCAAAGCGCTATTGCAGCACACCAGTTGGAATATTTCCGAAATTGCCTATAGCTTAGGCTTTGAATATTCAGCGTATTTCACCAATTTCTTTAAGAAAAATACGGGATTTTCACCTAAAAAGTTCCGCGAAGACTGTGTGGCCTAAAAACAGATTGTTTGAATTTTATAATTATTGGTTTGAATGTTATACGTCAGTTTGAGCAAAAGCATTTTATAGTTTTTCTACTCAAGTGATTTTGCAAAAAAGAGTATGAAAAATGAAATATAGAACTTTAGGACAAACAGGCGAAAAAGTATCAGCACTTGGTTTAGGTTGCATGGGAATGAGCTTTGCCTATGGTGCCTCAGACGACACACAAAGCATTGCAACCCTAGAAAAAGCCTTAGACCTCGGCATTAACTTTTGGGACACTGCCGACATGTACGGCAACGGCGCAAACGAAGTTTTGTTGTCAAAAGTTTTAGAAAAACACCGCGACAAAGTATTCTTGGCGACCAAATTTGGCTTCCGCTACAAAGAAGATAACCTCAACCCACAAAACTCATTAGAGTCTTATATCGACGGCTCTCCAGAGTGGATTAAAGTTGCGGTCGAAAACAGTTTAAAACGCTTAAATACAGACGTGATTGATTTGTATTATGCACACCGCATTGACCCAAACATTCCAGTTGAAGACACCATTGGTGCAATGGCTGACTTGGTGAAACAAGGTAAAGTTCGTTATTTAGGACTCAGTGAAGCGTCGGCTGAAACCATTCGTAAAGCGCATGCGATTCACCCGATTGCAGCGGTTCAACATGAATATTCATTGCTTACTCGTGAACTGGAAGATACGCACTTTCAAACCATTCGCGAGTTGGGCATTAGCCTAGTGCCGTATTCACCGCTATCGCGTGGTTTAATCACCAATACGCTTGATGTGAGCAACCTAGACGAAAACGATTTCCGTCGTCAGTTGCCACGTTATCAAGGCGATAACTGGAAAAATAACCAAAGCCTAGCGCAAGCATTTAGCGAATTTGCCCAAAGCAAAAACGCGACAGCGGCTCAACTGGCTTTGGCTTGGATTTTGGCGCAAGGTGAAGACATTATTCCAATTCCGGGTACGCGTAAAATCGAGCGACTTGTGGAAAATGCTGGCGCTGTAGAACTTGATTTAACAGCGGCAGATTTGGCAGAAATCGACGCAATTATTGCAAGATACCCAAACATGGGCGCACGCTATAACGCCGAGCAACTTGCTGCGGTGAACCACTAAAATATAAGTCATTAAAAAAGTCCGACTCAATGTCGGACTTTTTAATTTAGTCTTTGCTATAACTACCTTGCTGGCGCCCACCTTCCCAAATCACATCTAAGGACTTGTCAGAAATCGTTAGGCTTTCAGGGAAAATACTTAAATCCTTTTTAAATTTAGCCTCAGGTTTTAAACCAATACAGTTGCCATTTTTCCACCATGTCCCTTCAGCATATTGGTCTAAAGCGCCATAAGCTAACATCCATTTAAACTTGCCGTCTGGCTGAAGTAAAAGTTCTGAACCGACTTCCATCACACCATTTAAATAATAGTGTCCGCCCCAAGCTTGATCGGCTTTTTGGAATTTCACCTCTTTACATGCGCTCGTTGGCTCTGCATAAATTTGAGAAGAAATCGCAATCGTAGAAAGTAATAGCAACCGTGCAAATATATTCATTATTTAATTCCCTATATTTTTAGTGTTATTTTCCAGACTCAACTTTTAAATAAGTTCCGTCTGCATACACGTTGTGTCCAAAGCCACAACCCGAGTTACCTTCATTTTGTTTGACCTGAATATAATTTCCTAATTTCGCATTGGTTTTAAAATCGAGCTGAATGCGGCAGTCTTGATCTTTATAGACGATTTGCTTTTTATTGCTCGGCATTGTGGTGCCAAACTCACCCATGTTCGGGCCATAGATTAAGCTTCGTAAGCCCATATATAAACCAGCATAGCTAATTGCATATTGGCCTTGCTTACGACTTACCGTAATGTGATCCCACTCACCAAAACCTGAATAACGCACATACTCACCAGACAGGTCATTTGACGCTTTAGGGGCTGGTAACTGCTGAAGGTTAAACAGGCTCGACTTTGATTTTTCATCGAGCATAAACCATGCTCTCGCCCAAAGTGGCTGACCCAATTTGGCGTAGGCTAAGCCCACATTATTGTTGGCAACTTCAATATCTCGGTCGGTAAATTTAACTGTGGTTTCATCTTCATTGGCTTTACAAAATGCAGTCCAAGAGGCTTGGTTTTGGAAATTTTCAAGTGCCTTTTTATATTGTTTTTGGTCGTAGTTTTTCTTACCTAAGCTCGCGTATTGCTTCACTTTATTACAGCCTTGTTGTAATTCTTGTTCAAAAGAAAATTCTGCATGGGTAACCGACAAAGCCGAAAGTGTAAGAACCGCGCAAACTGAAATAATAGATTTAATCATTTTTAAAATTCTTTAATAATTAACTAATTATATAATATGAGTTAGTTCCACAAATCACAATTCTCTGAAACAAAAGTCTATTAGAATAGGGGTTATGTAGGTACTTTCATTACACCATTTAAAAAGGCCTGAACGTTTAAGTCCAAGCCTTTTGATTTTTAGAGTTTAGCCAAATCTTAACTAAGAAGACTCACTTAGACTCAAACTAGAATGATGATTTTGATAAATTGCGCTTTGCAAAATTTTCATACTATTTTTAATCGCATCTTCCACCTGTATTTGACTCTCTCCCATAAAATGAATTTTTGCAGGAATATTTTCATAGCTAAAATTGTTATGGTCGCCACTTTCTTGAATTAACTGATAAGTAATCGTTTCATTCTCTAATTCTTTAATGCCATTAAATGAAAAGCCAGAACTATACGGATTCGGCATCATCAGAAAACCAGTGATTTTCGTATTCACTGGCTCTAGCGGAATATTCATTGCCGCCTTAATCCACATTTCATATAAATCGACAGACTCATTACGTAAGGTAATAAATGGAATTTCCCCTCCACCGACTCGCCCACCGACTTCTAAAAACACCAACTCGCCCTTAGATTCAATAAATTCGAGATGAATCGCCTGATCTTTTAATTTTAAGAATTTACATACGTCTAAAGTAAATTTTTCTACTTTTTTAATAAATTCAGAATTATCAATCGTGACTGAGCCTAATGGCGCACCATTTCTGAAGTCTAAACAGGTATTAATATATTTTGAGACTTTAAAGTAAGGCATTTTATTGTCTGAAATAATCGCATCGACGTGATAGATATCTCCCTCAATAAATTCCTCTACTTCATAGCCCACATAAGATGACAAATGCGGAATATCAGCCAACTCACTAATTTTAATTACGCCTTCAGAAGCCGCGCCTACCTGAGGTTTTAAAATAATCGCTGAGCCACTTTCTAGCAGAAACTTTTCAATGTCTTGGTATGAAGATACTTCCGAATATTTTGGATAACGCACAGTCGAGTGAGCTAAAGCATCCTTCATTTTTTTCTTGTTACGGCACAACAAATTGTCTTCAACCGTTGCACCCACAATATTCAATTCACTTCGAATGCGAGCCGCAGCATCGAGGTCATATTCTGAGATGGCAATAACGTAATCTATTGGCTTTTTTTCATAGATTTTTACGGCTTCTTTTAATACATCCTCTTCATTTAATTGTTCTAAACCTGCTATGTAGTAACAGTTTGAAGAGGTGATATAGCGCATCGTTTCTGTTAATGAAATATAAGAGACATGGACAGCATCGTGATCTATATATTTATTAAAGTCAGACAATTCATCGTCATATCTATTGATGATTAATACATGTTTCATATGACTTTCACCTGCTCATGTATATGTGTGACTAAACTACGGATCTTATCTTCACTTTCAGAACGGAGAATGATGTAGCCTAATCGTGAGGTCCAATCATGGTTACACGCCAGTTCATCGTCTGCTTCGTAGTAGAAGTGATGGTGTACACATTCAGGTGCTTCTAACAGTTGCTCTAGCCCACTAAAACCTTTAAAAAGGCGGTGATTGCCTTGAGGAATAAAGGCAATTGCAGAGACCATATTTTTCTCTATTGAAGGTGAATATGGCAGGTCGAGGTATTCGCTCAGTACAGCTTGTGCGAGGTCAAAATTAGTCGCCAGTTTAATTAACTCAACAATATTGTCACCCGGTAAACGTGCAGCTAACTCAATTGCAATCGCTTTTCCTTGAGGCGTTACTCTCAGTTCTAGGTGAAAAGGTCCGATGTTTAATTCTAAGGTTTGAATGACTTTTGCGGCATAATCAAAAACATGTTCAGAAAATTGGCTGTCATATTGATTACCCACAATATGCCCAATTTCGACAAAGTAAGGTTCTGGCCCTAATAGTTTTTCTGTCAGTGAAGCAAAGGTTATTTTTCCATCTGTATGAACAATTCCTTCGACACTGTATTCCTTCCCAACGATATATTCTTCAACAATTAAATCACCACTTGCATAGAAGCCAATATCATTCGGTTTAGATTTCCAGATCGCTTCAACTGTTCGTAAAAGCTCCTCAAAATCTGCAACTTTTTTAACAGACATACTGCCCGCCATATCAACCGGCTTCACTACAGCAGGAAACTTAAACCCTTGAGGTAAGCGGATCTCGTTACCTTGTGAAATCAAGGCATATTTAATATCGCTCAAGCCTGACTTTGTTAGCTTGTCACGAAATTTGAATTTATTTCGAACCGTTTGAGCTGTCGTATATTCAAGAGAGTTTTTGGCAAATGAATTGCCTAGTTGTGCGGCCATAGGTACAGCATATTCAACCCCCGGTAATATCGCTCTTACGGTCTTTAACTCATTAATTTTAGAGAGTTGGCTATGAAAATCACTGGTATCTATTTTTATTATCTCTTTTGCTTTTTGTCGCATTGTTCCATCAATGCTGCACTCTCCTTCGTCAGTAGAAAAAACATATAAATCTATACCTAATTCTTGAGCGGCATTTAAATAAGTGATGCCTGAAGAAATAGGTTCTATAACTACTACAGTCATTGTTACAGTCTCCGTTAGGGACCAAAACTTTCCAACTCACACAGAGGCTGATTTAAAATTTTATTAATTATTGGGGTAGAACCGACACCCACTGTTAACTCGTGAGAGTCCAAATAATTTGAAAAATCAAATCCATTATTCGTCCACGTACAAAACGGGATATTTATAATATTGACCTCAGCTTCAACCTGCTCTCGAAAAACATTGACGCAATGTTGATGGTAATGACTTAAAACTGACCGATTAATCGCATAGATATTCACTTTAGAAATAGGATTTTTTCGGATGAGATCCAATCCCCGAGTAAGTGCAGCACCCATGCCACTTCCACCACTTACAATATTAAGCGTAGATATGGCCTTCTCGTATTCAGGTTCTATATGATTATTCAGGTTATATTCTAATTGGTCACCAATCGCTAGCTTTTGAAATAAGTTAGAAAATATTCCATTTGGTCTTAATTTTATGTGCAAAACAAAAAAATCATAATTTTTCACACCCAGTGAAACCACAGAGTAACTTCGAATTAAAGATTCTGATGGGTGTTTGATATTTACAATTGCTTTAGAACTAAAGAAGGTCCTTTTAATTTTAAATGTGAGCTCAACAATATTTTCAGAAAGAAAATTTCTACTGATGAGTTGAGCCACACTAAAATTATTAACCAATGGTGCGATTTCGACATCGCTCTGAGCATAGCTAATACAAGGCAAGAACTCTTTATCTATGGCAACTTGGTTTCCCGATTCATATACGACTCCACCTTTTAGTTTACATCGACAAACTCGGCACACACCTTTTAAACAGCCTTTCATCACTGTGCTATCAGGCACTGCATTGATAAGAGGCTGCTCAGAATCAGCAATGAAAATATGCTCTTTAATGCGAACATTCACCATTGGCATATTCTAATTCCATTGCTATGAAAGCGTTTCAGCACGCACAGCCTGAAAATACTCACCCACCATCGGAACAAAGCTATTGATATGCTTGATTGCAAGATCAAAGTCTTCTTGTGTTTTAATTACCGAAGAAAGCATATCTGTCATCATGCCGCTATGGTCTTCAGCTTCATCAAATGCAACATGCGAAGCTGCACCCGATACAGCCTGATTCCCCATATGGACACCCGCTTTTTGCGTAATAAAATTATTAAATTTGTCGCCATAATATTCGAGGAACCAGTCCCAAACGACTGCTGGCAATGCACCAAATTTCTCTACACAAAAGTTTAAATACCCCATCAGTTTCCATGTTTCAGGAAATGCATTTTTTGAAATAATCTGATCTGAAGAATATCCATATTTAGTCAAGTCTTGACCAAACATTTCATCGTGTCCAAATTCATCATATAAATAATATGAAAGCTGTTTTGCAGCAGAGATATTATTGATTGCTGCAACGCGTACAGCATTTGCATCTAACTCATTATTCATATGAATGCGAATAACACACTCTAAAATATGTCGTTTATAATATTTTTCATCGAACCAGTCTTCATTATGAAATTTATGCATAATTTCATCTTTTTTAAACTCGCTATGCATAGCATGATCAACCGCACTTTCTAATTTTTTCAGACTTTCCTGTGAAAAAAACACGTTTTATCTCCGTTATATTTAAATTATTATCCAAGTATTAAATACTTATTTAGCTAGAATTAAGATTATTATTAATTAAACTTAAAACAAGCAAATATTATGTTTAAATATATTTTATAAAATGTCAACAAAATATTATTTTTTAGATTTTCTAACTAAAAGAAGTATTATTAATTAAAAATAAAATTAATAAACTTAATTAACAATTAAGCAACAATATTGTTTAACCAAAAAAATTAATTCCTATTAATATTCACCACCAACAAAATTTAAATAACTTACACTTCATGGAAAAGAAGGAATTTAACAGGGCTATATTATTACAAAAAATAATGTAGAATCCTTGTGGCTAAATATATGGAAGTATTATAAAAGTGAATAATTTAATTATCGGAACCCTATTTGCGCTCTGTGCAGCTGCACTCAATGCCTCTATTGGTGTGATTAGTAAATTACTCATGCATAGTGGTTTAAACCCACAAGATATTGCCTTTTTAAAAACCATTATTGCCTTTTTCTTTTTAAGTGTTTTTTTATTTAAAGTCCCTGTTAGCCAGAAGATTGCATACATTAGTAACACCCCAAGCAAGCTCAGTATTTTTACTCAAATTGCGATATGTGCCTTTTTAGGGATTTTCTCACTATTCTTTTTCGAGACCATTGCCTACAACCACGGCGCTGCGGCCAATGTGGTCGTGGTACTCATGGCTTCAGCCGCTATTTCAGCTTTATTTTTTGGCAGGTTAGTTTTAAAAGAAAGTATTTATATTCATTCAATTATTGGAACATTATTAGCTGTAACGGGTATTAGTGTAATTTCATGGAAAGGTGAAAATAGTTTATTAATGCTTATCAATGCTTCTATTGCAGGTATTGGATATGGTTTATTTTCAGTATTAATTAAAAAATTCAGATTAAATGGTGGTTTATTTCTAACCAAGTACTTATTACTTTTTGGTAGTGTTTATCTTGCTGTTCCATTTTTAATCAACTTTCATAGCATAAACTTTAACACTGACATTATTTTAGGTTTGGTTGGTTTAGCAGTCTTGCCTACCATTCTAGGCTTTTTCTGTACCACCAAAGCTTTGTCTTATATGAGTGCGGCAAAAGTACAAGTGACTGAGCTTTCTGAGCCAATTTTTGCGGCACTCATGGCTTGGGTCTTCATTCATGAACAACCAACTTTATCTTTTTTATATGGCGCAATTTTCATTATTTCAGGCATCTTTTTAATGAATAGAGCGCCTAAATCATAATTTGACTAATTTCATTTATATTGCTCTGCATGATGGCAAGCCACTTGCACCACACTGGCAAAATTAATCGCCATTTGTGAAGGGGCATGTTTTTTATATGCAAGCGCTAAACCCACCGTAGGTACTGGCGCTTGCAATGACCGATAAGCCACACCCTGTATTTGCAATTGTTTAGTCGACTCTGGAACCAAAGATACCCCCAAGTTTGCAGACACTAACGATAAAATTGACACAATTTGCGGCGCATTTTGTCCAATTTTAGGTTCAAAGCCACAGTTTTGGCATGCTTGTCTAATCGCATCAAAAAGTCCTGCACTAATTGAAGGTGGAGAGACAATAAAATCAAGCTCTCGAAGGGAAGCTAAATCAATTTCTTTTGATGACTCGTCTAGTTTAAAAGACTCTGAAGGCAAGGCTGCAATTAAAGGTTCAGCCAATAATTCTTGAATGATTAAGCTCTCTGGAATATGACTTGGAGGCCGAATAATCGCGACATCTAAACGATCTTCAAGCAGTAAATCAATGAGCAGTAAGGTGTTAGCTTCTTCAAGCTTTAAGTTCACTTTAGGATATTGCTGCTGAAAATAACGAACGCATTTAGGAATTAGAGGATTCAACATTGAAGTGCCTGTAAAACCTAATCGCAATTGGCCGACTTCACCATTTGCCACTTGTTTGACAATGTTCGCTGCATCTTCTACACGTTGTTGTACAGGCTGAATCGCATTAAAAAAGGCCCGCCCAGCTTCGGTCAGTTCCACCCCATGCGGAGAACGAATAAATAAATCTGCGCCCAGCTCTTCCTCTAAGTCCCGTATTTGCATGCTTAAAGGTGGCTGACTCATGTTTAAACGATGCGCAGCTCTGGTAAAGTTTTTTTCTTCTGCTACTGCTAAAAAGTAGCGTATATGCCTTAGTTCCATTGCTATATATAAAACATATCATGACCTATTGTTAAATATATTAGAAAAATACCATCTAAATTGCTAATTTTAATTTATCGAATTTTCTCGATGAAGCACGCCGAAAGGCGCTGCACCTCTTTTCTGTCATGGTTATGATATGAGCTCTTCATCTACACCCAGTACCTTAAGCACTGAGGCAACTTCTGTTCTTTCCCGCCAGTGGATTCACAAAGGTACTCAAGCCTATAAACATGCAGGCGTCGCTTTATTCCTCGTAGGTTTTGCTAGTTTCTCTCTGATTTATTGCGTACAGCCGCTTCTGCCAGCATTTAGCCAAAGCTTCCAGATCAGCCCTGCAAGCAGCTCTTTAGCCTTGTCTTTAACGACCGCCTTTTTAGCGATTTCAATTGTACTATCAAGCGCTTTTTCACAAGCGATTGGCCGTCGTGGTGTGATCTTCAGCTCAATGCTGTGTGCAGCTATTCTTAATATTGTGGCGATGTTTACACCTAACTGGAACAGCTTACTCATAGCACGAGCACTAGAGGGTCTGTTACTCGGTGGAGTACCCGCCGTAACTATGGCTTGGATTGCTGAAGAAATCGCACCTGAACACTTGGGTAAAACCATGGGTTTGTATATTGCAGGTACGGCATTTGGTGGAATGATGGGTCGTGTCGGCATGGGCATTTTGATTGAATATTTTTCTTGGCGCACAGCTTTAGGCTTACTTGGGGCAATCTGCTTTATTTGCTCAATTGCTTTTTTGAACTTACTTCCCGCTTCGCGTAATTTCGTACAGAAAAAAGGTTTGAATTTAGATTTTCACATACAAATGTGGCGTACTCATTTAAGTAATTCCAAATTGCTACGTCTGTTTGCAATTGGATTCTTGCTGACCAGTGTGTTTGTTACCTTGTTTAACTACGCTACTTTCCGTTTAAGCGGTGCGCCTTATTCACTGAGTCAAACGCAAATTAGCCTTATTTTCTTGTCGTATAGCTTTGGTATGGTGTCTTCCTCATTAGCAGGTGGCCTAGCCGACCGCTTCGGCAAAAAAACTATGATGATGAGTGGCTTTGCCTTAATGATTGTGGGCAGTCTCATGACGCTGCTCACCTCTCTTTTCGGCATTATTATCGGTATTGCATTTATTACCACAGGGTTCTTTATTACCCACTCACTCACCAGTAGTTCAGTGGGTGCTGAAAGTAAACAAGCTAAAGCACACGCTAGTTCGCTGTACTTACTGTTTTACTACATGGGTTCAAGTATTGTTGGCTCAGCAGGTGGCTGGTTCTGGTTACACGGCGGCTGGAGTGCGATTGTAGGCTTAACTGTTGTACTGTCGTTACTTGGAATATTTTTAGTCGTTTATACATCACACGCAAAAGCTCATTAATTTTTAAATTAAAGGAAAATCACATGTCGAGTTTATTTGTTTATGGCACTTTAGGCCCAGGTCATCCTAATGCACATATACTTGAAAATATTGGCGGACAATGGGCAGAAGGTTGGGTCAACGGAACCTTACATAATCAAGGTTGGGGAGCTGATTTAGGCTATCCGGGAATTGTGCTTGATGATAGTACCAATCAAGTGCAAGGCTTTGTTTTTAGCTCAGAACATTTAAATGCAAACTGGAAATTACTTGATGACTTTGAAGGCGAAGAATACGAAAGAGTACCTGTTCAAGTCACTTTAAATAGTGGCGAACGTGTTGATTCTTTTATTTATGTGTTGAAGTCTTAAGCTATTTCTAAAGCTCAAGCATATAAACATTTAAAAATTGATAGAAAAAATTTAAGTGATCATTTTTTGGCTTGTATTTTTTTAAAGAAACTGTAAAATTCACTCCACGTTGCCGGCATAGCTCAGTTGGTAGAGCAACTGACTTGTAATCAGTAGGTCCACAGTTCGAATCCGTGTGCCGGCACCATCATTAAACCTCATGAATATTTGATTTATGGGGTTTTTTGTTGTCTGTAGATTTTGAATGGAAAAATTTTGTCTAAAAATAAAAAGTGCTATAGCAATATTATCTCTTTAGCAGTTCAAAAATGAATAAAACTTAAGTTTGAAAACGATTAAGTATTTTGTTTAAGATTTATTTTACATACTGCCAAACATCTGGATCCTGATATGACTCATCAATATGGAAACCTTCTTTTTTGGCTTTAATTTCAGCTTTGCCTCTTTCCTTTTGATCTACTAATACCATTTCATCAAAAGCTCTTTTTAACTCAGCCCCTGTTAATTTATATCCATTTTCAATTAAATTTTTTGTTACGTATCTAATTGATTGAATAGAAAACCTTAACATAAACTGTTCATTCTTTTCAGCGTTTAACTCTTTTTTACTAGTTTTCTCTAAATTTAGTTCAGTTAAAACACCATTTTTATATAAATTGAAATATAGTGAGGTAGCAGATTTAAAATGCTCTCTCCATTCAGCTAGAGTTAATAGATTATAGGGATCTATTACAGTATTATTTTTTCCAATTCTCTTTAAATTATCTTTTTTATCAAAACGAGCATCTGAGGGATAGAAGTATTGTTTCCATCCTGCTTTTTGTAATTGACCAAATAATTCCTTATAAGCCATGTAAGCCTGTTCTTCACTAACAAACTCTTCTTTATTCAACCCTGCTGTCACATCAATAATTTGAATACCTTCATTTTGCTGTGCATAGTCAATACGCGCTCCCATCGCTGAAAATGCATTTTTGATAACAAAACTATTTTCACCTAAATCTATTTTTAGATTTGCTAAATGCAGAGGTTCCCACGTGAGGTCAAAAAAAGACATCCCCGCTGGTTGCTGATCTACACCTGTTTGCATATAAGATTTAAACTTTTTTTCACCTTCTACACCAAAATTCAATGTGTAAAGTTCAGGTTGAGAAAATGCTTCTTTATTACTTCCCTCAGCATTACATCCTTGTAAATTTAAAAAAATAAAAAACAAAAAGAAATAACTAACTATTTTTTTCATCAATTAGAAAATCCAGAGTTTAGTTTTATAGATTTAAATTCGGCAATTTGATTATTTTATATACGGCCAAACATCTGGGTCCTGATATGACTCATCAATATGGAAACCTTCTTTTTTGGCTTTAATTTCAGCTTTGCTTCTTTCCTTTTGATCTACTAATACCATTTCATCGAAAGCACTTTTTAACTCAGCCCCTGTTAATTTATATCCATTTTCAATTGAGTTTTTTGTTACGTATCTAATTGTTTGTACAGAAAATCTTAATAAATACTGTTTTTGATCTTCTTTAGATTTTGTTCTCGACATACTTAATTCTGCTAATATACCATTTGTATATAATCTAATTACTGCTAGCGATTTACTATCAAAATATTCTTTCCATTGTTTTAAAGTTAAGAAATTATAAGGATCAATAATAACTCCATCTTCTTGCATAACTTTAAGATTATCTTTTTTATTAAAACGAGTATCTGATGGATAAAAGTATGCTTTCCATCCTGCATTTTGTAACTGTTCAAATAATTCCTTGTAAGCGTTATAAGCCAGCTCTTCACTAACAAACTCTTCTTTATTCAACCCTGCTGTCACATCAATAATTTGGATACCTTCATTTTGCTGAGCATAGTCAATACGCGTTCCCATCGCTGAAAATGCATTCTTAATAACAAAACTATGTTCACCTAAGTCTATTTTTATATTTGCTAGATGTGGAGGTTCCCACGTGAGGTCAAAAAAAGACATCCCCGCTGGTTGCTGGTCTACATCTGTTTGCATATAAGATTTAAACTTTTTTTCACCCTCTACACCAAAATTCAATGTGTAAAGTTCAGGTTGAGAAGACATTTTTTGTTCCTTTTGCTGGGCATGACAGGCCTGTAAATTTAAAAAAATAAAAATTAGGAATATATAACTAACCACCTTTTCCATCATTTGACTCTTTTCCTATTTTAATAAATAACTTATCGAATCGACTTAGACCATCATCCCATTTACTAGTATTCCATCCAGCAATTGTATGTAACTCTTTTTCTAAATAAGGTCGTCCAACTTCACTCAACATCAAACGATGATACTTTTGAGCTGCCAAATTAATCCAGCGCATACGGCTATCTTGATTCTCAACTTGGGTACCACTCGGTGGTGTACTGATTGGAGATTCAGGTAAAGATTTTATCTTTTTTCCAAATTCGGTTTCATACGAATAAACATTGCCACGAACAGCATGTATTTTTTTTATTGTTCCATCATATTCACTTGAAAGAATCAGTTCAGCCTTCGGAATTCCAGCCTTACGTTGAACATCTGCACCATTTCGCACAATAGGATCATTCCATACGATTTTTTGTAAGATGTTGATTTGTTCTTGATTTGCAATTTGCAAAAGATGTTCTAATAAAAGATTAGATGCTTTCTTGAATTTATTATTCTTATTTGTATTCGCTTTAAATATTTTTTCTATATCAGGTAATATTCTAAAAGCATTACGAATTTCGTCTGTCGCTTGCAGATTACTCACTGTTGTTAAACAATTAGACCATGGAAAATTATATAAAGAGCTTTTAACTTTTTTATAAGTTGCTGTATCTCTGCTACCTACGCAAATTTTAAAATCTTCAGAAGACTTGGCCCAAACAAAATGCCAGACGCTAATATCCATATAGAGCCATAGATTACCTTTTGCAAAGGTATGAATACCTGATACCCCGAAACTATCTAAATTATAATGGTCAGAACTAATTGATTTAATTAAAGCATCTGCATTTGATCCAGTTTTAGAAACAATATGATCAAATACAGCAGCAACTGTTTTTGATGCAAAAGCACCTAAGCCCATCCAATAGAAACGTCCACTATAGGTTGCCGCAGTAACAGATTGATTTGATGTAAAAGGAAACATCTCTAAATAAATACGAGCGTAAATCGATGCAATTCGTCTAGCACGGGCCTCATAACCAGGTTCTATACGGTAATTTTGATTATCTTTTTTATTAGATAATAGGGTCATTGCCATCTGTTGGTAATATTCCCATATCGTAGTACAGTCGCAATTTACCGATTTACAACTATTTTCAATATTATTTGTAGTTCCAGACCAATCAAGAGAACCAGCCATTTTAAAATTTATCCTTCTAACTAATGAATAAGCAACAATTATTTCACTGGGTCATTTTCATCAGGTTCAAAATTCAACCAATTTAAATCCACATCCAGTTGTTCAGCTTCTTTAGTATTTACCCTTTTAGTTTTCCCTTTCACATCAGTTTCTGCCATAAAGCTTTGATTATTAGACTGAATGTTATAGCTCACATTAGTTAAAGGCTTTCCAGAAGGGAGGAATAAATTAAACTTTTCATCATATTTTTCATAAGCAGGTAAACCTTGCAGGTTTACTCCAACTTCTGCACCACCTTTAAAGATATGCTGTCCCGCTTTTACTTCGAACTTTGCGGGAGTAATAATCGTAATACCATTTTTATTAATAATGATTTGTGAACCACCAGCCATAATTTACCTATTATTTTATGAAAACTAATCTATAATTAACTTAATATTTTAAACCGTTTAACTTATTTACACATGACCTTTATTGTTGCTATTCAATTAAACGATAGCATTATTGTTGCATCAGATAACAAAAAAGTTAGCCAACAAAAAGATGGAATAATTAAATCTTCACATGAAAAAATCTTGAAAATGCATTCATGGCAAAATGGTATAATCACAGGGTCTGGTGAATATCAAGTTATAAGTCGGGCTGTTAATCTTTTTAAAAATCTGCCCATTCCCTCAATAGAAGATCTGCCACATTGTTTAGTTATTTCTAGAATTATTAGAGAATCAGAAATTGGAAATGATCACTATCAAGTAGAGAATAGTAAACTGCTATGTTCAAGTTATAATGAAAATGGGGCACAACTTTATAAAATTGAAAAATTTTCGTCCACAGAAGATTATTTTTCTATCCCATTAGAATCTAATGAAATTATTATTTGGCTTGTCCATCCCAACATTGATGTGATCGCAAGTAATCTACAATCATTATATGCAGGACTTAAAGATTATTCAGCTTTTTTAAATAAAACTGACTGGATGAATTACTACATTAAACAACTTTCACCTATTTTTAAGATACAAAGCCAAATTGATCCCTTAATGAGTCAAAGTTTTGATATTTTCTTACAATCAAGAAGTGAATTCCTTCTTAATCATGTGCCAAATACATAAAATTATCAAATAGCATCGAGTCAAAGATATTTTTAAACCTTAATAAAAGCTATTATAAACCTGAGCTTCAAAGTAATTTTCTTAAAAATTTTATCCCCTCAAAAGTAAAATAGTACATTCCTAATTTTTTTAAAAAAATAGATTTAAAAATAAGAAATATTAAAAAGATACGATTATAATGCGCCCCAAAATAAGGTCATGATAATAAGCCCTATTTTATAAACATTCATTCATTACTACATTCAACGGGGAAAAGATGAAACTACGTTTTGTTTTGCCTACTTTATTTATAATGTTGCCTTTTACAGTACAAGCTCAAAACACGAGTTCTACGGCTCAAGCAGAAAACATTGTAAAATCACCAGTCTGCGTACTTGAGACTCTACCTTCTGCTGACCACTATAAGTCTCTTAAACGCATTAAAGTCGCAAAAGGAATATATGGCGGCTATGAAGAAATAAAACCTAAATTAGCAAACGCAGCACGTAAATATGGTGCAGATGTAGTGATTGATTATGAGCAGAGACAAAGATTTGGTTTCTGGCCATGGCGTATTGTTCGTCCAGTACTTACAGGTATTGCAGTAAAATGGAATACACCATTTGATTGTGCTGCCTTAGGCGGAAAAGAAATTCGTTAATAAGAAATGAAAAAAGCCCAACATCCTGTTGGGCTTTTTTCGTATTTCGTTACTAGGTATACATCCTGTAATACCTCACGTCCTGATGCTTAAACTTATTATTGTTGTTTTACGTTTCGGAACTTCCTGTTCCTGATGAGTTCATCATAGGTAATTTGTAGAGTTCTAAAAAGAAGCCATTTTCCCGAATATATGTAAGAAAAAGCGTACGAGCTTGTCAGAGTACTTTTACCCCTCTTTTCTCTTCTCTATCATTTTTTCAAAATGTCTAAGGTTTGGGTTGAGCGTATCCCATGCATAGGCTTGGCTCACAAAGACTTCCGCCCTAGGCTGATAGAGACTTGGGTCATCAAGCGTGCCTGCACGGATTGAAATCATTTCAGGGGCAATTTCAGGTAAGCCAAAAAGCTGAGAACCACAAGTCGGGCAAAATGCTCTTTTAATAGGTCGGCCAGAAGATCCTAAAGTCTCAAAATATTTAAGATCACCATTCACTTTCAATTCAGATTGGTGAAAAAAAGCGATTGGTGCATATGCTGAACCTGTTGCCTTCTGGCAGTCTCGACAATGGCAATTAAAGCTATAACGTGGCTCCGCTTCGCTTTGATAGCTCACAGCTCCACATAAACACGATCCTTGATATTTGGCTGACATGGCTCATCCTATTTTTTTATTGCTGTGATTTGAATATAACGTACATATCCATTTTGGTAGAGTTGTTGGCATAACTTTGCAGTCATTTGAATTTTAAAATTTGCCAACCCTCGGCTTTGATTTTGTCCTTGCTGATTTTGAATATACTGCGAAAAACCGAGTAATACAGGCTCGGATAAATCTTCAATTTGAATATCGGCAAAACCTTGTTGTTCCAAGGTTGTTCTTAATATTTTTTCAGTCGGCACAGTATCCCAAGCGACATTTGCTGCTTTGAGTAAATAACGATGCTTTTGTTCTTGCAGGGCGGTCATGTTTTGACATGTGTCAGCACGCATTAAGTAATGAAAACCTAATCGGCCTTTTGAATTTAAAACTGGAGTGACTGAATCTAGAAATGAATTTAAATTGCTGTGATAAGCCGCATCAATACACAACACCGCATCGAAATGTTGTTTAAATTCAAATTGTTTTAAATTTAAAAATGAACCACAAAACATCTGACTTATTTCAGGAATAAGCTTTTGAATTTTATTAACACACTGGGCTTGTAAGTCAACTGCACTGAGGCTTTTGGGCTGATAGTGCTGTAGCCAGTGCAACAAACTTGCACCCTGTCCGCAGCCTAAATCTAAGAGATGATCTTTTGAATTTAAATTGACAGCTTGTGCCAAATGATCTGCCAATTGGCAACAAGCTTCACGGTAGTTTTGGGTATTTTTCCAAAAACCCAAATTTGTCCAAGCCAGCTCTTTGTCATCTCCCAAACTTGATGCATCAATTGCATATTTATGGGGAATAAGTCGAGAAAGAGCCGCTCGAACTTTTACTTTCACAATTTTAGTAACCGAGTTCAGGGGCAACTTCGACCTGAGGCTTTAAACCTACAAATGGTAAAGGTGCACCTAAAATTTCAGCAATATGCATCGCGGAAGTAACTGCCGACTCTAAAATTGGTAAGCCATCACATGACCATGAACCACAGTAAAATACTTTACGGTTTAAGTCTAAATGGCGTTGTTGCAATTCTTTATTTAGAGCAATGGTTTGTGAGTCAACGACTGCACGCGTTAAGGTCACTTTTGAAATGATTTTTTTAGGATCAATATCAGTCACTGGGCGCCAAGTCTGGAACACTGGATTTTTACCCACAAGTGATGGTTCAACCGCATTCATCCACACTGTGAATTGCTGACGGGTAAACTTACGATCCATCATATAGCTCAGCACTGACCAGTCTTTACGGCGTGGCGGCATTACTGTTGCATCTGTATGAATAACAAGATCACCTTGCTCAAAACGGAATTGCTTAAGCAAATTCATATCTTCAGCAAATTGTTCAGGGTTTAAAAACTCATCGATTTTAGATGTTGGTGTTGCAACAATCACGCGATCAAATAAATTCTGTTCACCTTGGCTGTTTTCAACCAGTACTTTTTCGCCTTGTAATTCAACTTTCTTAATCGCGGATCCGCTATGAATGTCGATATCTTTAATTAAGCTGTCTACAAATGCAGGTGTACCACCTTTCATGCGCAATAGCATGTCGCCATCAGTTAAGTGACGTAAAAACTCAAGTAAGTTTTTTGCAGGCCAGTCGCCAATTGTTTTTGGGTTACACGTACAAATGGTATAGAGCACTGGCATTACCACACCATGCCAGAATACTTCTTCTATATCGTTCTGATTAATAAATTCAGCGAGGGTAATATCTTGATTTTTAGATTTGAAAAACTGGTGGATTGCAGTTTTTAATTGCAACATCCCTTTCACAAGACGCCAGCCATATTGCTGGATGCCTTTACGGTTATTGATAATCGGGAAATTACCAATACGGCTACGAGATGTGGTTAACCATGTTTCAGTACGGTCTTCGAATAACCAGCTACATGACATATAAGTACGAACTGGAAAGGTTTTAATACCTAAATGAGCAGCAAGGCTGAGCGTGTTTTTCCACAAATGTGGATTCATAACACGTAATGGCGCATCAATAATTCCACCGTCGAACTCAATACTATGGCTATCCATTCCCCGGCCAGGAAGTGCTTCAAATATCGTGATCGTATGTCCTGCATCTTTCAGAATTCTTGCTGCCGCAAGACCTGCCATTCCACTGCCAATAATTGCGATATTCAAAATGATGTCCCATTTTTCGAGAATTTTTTTGATTATCACTCATACCCTAAAAAAACACCGTATTAAAAACTACCAGATTTTTATTTTTTGCATCAATTTATATAGAAAAATTTTCACTACCGACTAGGCTGACTTTGTATATTTTTTTACAAAAATATACAACCATATAAAAACTTATATTTTTTATAAATTTAAAAAAAATCTTTTAAATAAAATAAGATAATTTAACTATATTTATATCATCTGTTTTACAACTATCTTTTTTTGAGATATCATAGAGCCACAATAATGAGAAACAAATCACATAAAACAATGCCGCAACAACAATGAAAACCATCATAAAAACAGAATCTTTACAGCGAAAAAGCCCGCTATTCACACTTGATAGCGGGCTTTTTATTACTTTGTTTTAATAGCGGATTAAGCGCAATTAAACAATTTATGCTTCTTGCATGATTGAACCGAATTTTCCACGATTAAAATCATTAATCGCTTCCATAATCTCAGCTTTGGTATTCATTACGAATGGACCATAACCTTCGATTGGTTCGTTAAGTGGTTGGCCAGTCAACACTAAGAATTTAGTGTCTTCTTCTGCACTTAAGCTAAACTCAACACCCTCACGAGACAAAATCGCAACGGTTTTACCTTCAAGACGATTTGCATCATTGACCACAACTGCGCCATCTAATATCACAACAAGCGTAGTGTGCCCTTCAGGTACATACAGGGTATGTTTTTGGCCTTTAACCAATTTACCATCCCATACATTTAATGGACTAAATGTCGTTGCTGCACCTTTTGCATCTGCATATTCACCGGCAATCACGCGCAAATTGCTACCATGCTCGTCTAGTGCAATGTCTGGAATATCTTTGGCTTCAATTGCTTGATATTTTCCAGGTGTCATTTTTGAATGAGCAGGTAAATTTACCCACAATTGCACCATTTCAAAAAGACCGCCATGCTCTGCAAATTCAGGAGAATGGAACTCTTCATGTAACACGCCTGCACCCGCAGTCATCCATTGCACGTCCCCAGTTTTAATGGTTCCGCCGCCACCGCTTGAGTCTTTATGAGTCACTTCACCTTGATAGGCGATGGTCACTGTTTCAAAGCCACGGTGTGGATGCGAGCCTACACCTTGCTGTTCAGTCGTTGGCGAGAAGGTATAAGGCGCTGCATAATCGAGTAGCAAAAATGGGCTTAGGGTTTGGCCTAAACGGTCATAAGAGAATAGGTTATATACAGGGAAACCATCACCCACCCAATGCATGTGGTTATTCTGATATGCACCAAGAAATTTCTTCATCTGATCTCTCCTATATATGTAGGATTTTCTTGAACTGAGATTGATTTTACGCCTCAATAATTGCAGTTTATAGATCAGGATTAGCAACACATTATTTCATCTATGAGACAATCATAAAGTCTGAGGCCTTCTATAAAAGATCGTCTCATTTTTAAAATTCTTAATCCTATTTTTTAGACTTAATCACGACAACAAACTCAATTAGCATAATTTTAGGCAATGATGACCTAACTTAATAATTTTTAATTATTCATTTTGATAACACGAGGAAATAAAAATGGCTCAAGATTACGTGCGTTTAGACAAGGATAATGCTGCGGTTCTTTTAGTTGACCACCAAGCAGGTTTACTTTCTTTAGTTCGAGATATCGATCCAGATAAATTTAAAAATAACGTATTAGCGCTTGCAGATGCGGCGAAATATTTCAATTTACCGACTATTCTTACCACGAGTTTTGAAAACGGTCCAAACGGTCCTTTAGTTCCAGAATTAAAAGAGCTTTTTCCAGATGCGCCATTTATTCCACGTCCTGGTCAAATCAATGCATGGGACAATGAAGATTTCGTAAAAGCGGTTAAAGCGACAGGTAAAAAACAACTGATTATTGCTGGTGTGGTCACTGAGGTTTGTGTGGCGTTCCCAGCTTTATCTGCACTCGCAGAAGGTTTTGAAGTGTTTGTGATTACCGATGCTTCTGGTACTTTCAATGAATTAACACGTGATGCTGCTTGGGACCGTATGTCAAAAGCAGGTGCTCAGCTTATGACTTGGTTTGGTATGGCATGTGAGTTACACCGCGACTGGCGTAACGACATCGAAGGTTTGGGTACATTGTTCTCAAATCATATTCCTGATTACCGCAACCTGATGACAAGCTATAGCTTTAATACATCGCAAAAATAAGTTCAATTACCAAGATTAGAGTGCTTTAAGCATTCTAATCTTGAATTTAAATGGATTGATCTGACATTGATAAGCTCTTTTGATGATTTTTATTATTTCTATTTAGTCGTAAAACACGGCGGCTTTAGTGCGGCCAGTGAAGCCGAAAATATTAGTAAATCTAAGCTCAGCCGACGTATTATTGACCTTGAAAATAAATTTAACGTTAGCCTGATTCAACGGACAACCCGACATTTTAAAGTGACTGATTTAGGCCAAGAGTTTTACGAAGAATGCTGCAAAGTTATAGCTCAAGTTGAATGTGCAGAAAACGTTTTGTTAAAGCAAAAAAGTGAGCCTCAAGGACTAGTAAAAGTAAGCTGCCCCCCGCTGATGATGCATTTTCAAATTAGAAAAATTTTAAATCAGTTTTTAAAAACCTATCCAAAAGTTGAGATTGCTCTTGAGCTGACGAGCCGTCGAGTTGATATTTTGCATGATGACATCGATCTCGCGATTCGGACCAATTTTGAACCAAATGAAGATTCAAATTTAATTGTTCGGGATGTGATTAAAACCGATCACTGTCTAGTGGCGTCGCCTGAATTACTGCAAGGCCGCACTATTGAGCATTATTCCGAATTACAGGACTTTCCAAGTATCAGCTTAGGTACTCAAAAACAAAACCCTATTTGGCATTTATGCAATATTCGAAACGGTGAATCGGTTGATGTGCCTTATCAACCACGAATCAAAAGTAATGACTTGGCAGGTGTCTACTATGCCGTTATGGATGGCCTAGGAATTGCAGACCTTCCGTTTTTAACCGTTGAATCTGAAATTCGTAAAGGCAAACTTATTCATATTCTTCCTGACTGGAAGTCGAATATTGGCATGCTACAACTGGTTTATGTGTCCCGAAAAGGACAACGTCTTGTAGTCGAGAAACTCATTGAAACACTGATTGAAGAACTTAGACGTTTACCCGAAAGCCACGAAGGATATCTGCCAACTTAAATAAAAAACCGGTCATGAATGGGCATGACCGGTTTTTTCTGAAACATCACATACAGCATAACTGCATGCTTTCGTTCAGAACAAAACGAATTCGCTTTGTTCCTTACTCAGATAGGTCTACGCAGAGGTATTTCATTTCGACATATTCTTCGATGCCGAATTTTGAACCTTCACGACCTAGACCTGACTGTTTTACGCCACCAAACGGAGCCACTTCATTTGAAATTGCGCCTGTGTTAATGCCGACCATACCGTACTCAAGTGCTTCACCTACTCGCCATTGACGAGCTGTGCTTTGAGTAAATAAATAAGCAGCTAAACCGAACTCAGTATCGTTCGCCATTGCCACTGCTTCGTCTTCAGTTTTAAAGCGGAATAGTGGTGCAAGTGGGCCAAAGGTTTCTTCTTTAGACACTTTCATGTCTTGCGTTACGCCAGTTAACACAGTCGGTTCAAAGAATGTACCGCCAAGTGCTGAACGCTGACCACCAATACGAACTGTCGCGCCTTTCTCAGTTGCATCTGCAATATGAGACTGAACTTTTGCAATCGCATCTTCATCAATTAAAGGCCCTTGAGTTGAACCTTCTTGGCGTCCATCACCAACTTTAAGCTTAGACACCGCTTCAACCAAACGCTCTGCCAAAGCATCGTAAATACCGTCTTGAACATAGATACGGTTAGCGCAAACACAAGTCTGACCACTGTTGCGATATTTACTTGCCATAATGCCTTGAACTGCTTGTTCAAGATTGGCATCGTCAAATACTACAACTGGCGCGTTGCCACCAAGTTCAAGTGAAAGCTTTTTAATGGTTGGCGCACATTGTTGCATCAATATACGACCAACTTGTGTTGAACCTGTGAAGCTTAATTTACGAACGATATCGCTTTCGCATAAAGTTTTGCCCACTTCAGCCGCATCACCACTAATGTTAATTAAAACATCAGCTGGTAAGCCTGCCTGTAACGCCAATACTTCAAGCGCATAGGCAGTTAACGGCGTTTGCTCTGCTGGCTTAACCAACATTGAACAACCCGCAGCAATTGCTGGACCTGCTTTACGCGTAATCATGGCCGCTGGAAAATTCCACGGCGTAATTGCAGCGGTAACACCAATCGCCTGTTTAATCACGAGCAAGCGTTGGTTTGGCAAAGTTGGCGTTAACACTTCACCATCAACACGGCGAGCTTGCTCAGCAAACCAACGGATGAATGATGCTGCATAACCAATTTCACCACGTGCTTCTGCCAATGGTTTACCTTGCTCAGCCGTTAAAATCTGAGCGATATTTTCTTTGTGCTCAAGCATGAGGTTGTACCATGCCAATAACACATCAGCACGAGCCAAGGCAGTTTGCTTTTTCCAAGCAGCCTGCGCTTTTGCTGAACGATTAATTGCGGCTTCAACCCCTGCACGGTCATAGGTTTTAACCCATGCCAAAGTTTCACCCGTAGCAGCATCATTTACCTCGATATAATCATTTGATGCAGGTGCGTCTAATGAAATATCAGGATGTTTTAATAAATACTGCAAATTATTTTGAATCATGCAGATTGCTCCATCGCTTTTGCACTACCTGCTTTGAGTGTCGCAAAACCTTGTTTCAGGATATCAAGGCCTTGACGGAATTGCTCAGCAGGAATGGTTAATGGATATAGGAAACGAATTACATTACCGTATTTACCACAAGTAAGAAGTAACAACCCATTTTCCATTGCGTAGTTTTGTACAACTTTTGCTTGTTCAGCCGTTTCAAGCTCTACAGCAACCATTGAACCTAATGCACGAATATCAGTCACTACATTGCCTGTTGCTTGCTGAATGTCTTTAAGCGCAACAACTAACTCAGCGCCTAGCTCATTTGCACGGTCGCATAAATTTTCTTCTTCAATCGCATCAATAACTGCATGTGCCGCAGCAACAGCAATCGGGCTACCTGCATAAGTACCGCCTAATCCGCCTGGGTTTGGCGCATCCATCACTTCTGCACGGCCAACTACACCCGAAATTGGGAAACCGCCGCCTAAGCTTTTCGCCATGGTGATGAGGTCAGCTTTAGTCTCGAAATGGTTCATCGCAAACAATTTACCTGTACGAGCAAAGCCAGATTGCACTTCGTCAGCAACCAATAAAATACCGTGCTTGTCGCAAATTGAACGTAAACGTTTTAAGAACTCGGCTGGTACAACATGAAAACCACCTTCACCTTGGACTGGCTCAAGCACAATTGCTGCAACATCGTGTGGTGCAATATCTTCACTGAAAATATCTTCAACGCTTTCAATTGCCGCATCTACTGAAATACCTTTAGCAGGCACAGGGTAACGTGCGTGGAATACACCCGCTGGCATAACACCGAAATCACGTTTGTAAGGCGCAGTTTTACCTGTCATTGCCATGGTCATGAATGAACGACCATGGAAGCCGTTACCAAAAGTGATAATGCCGTGACGGCCTGTGTAACAACGAGCAATCTTCACAGCATTTTCAACTGCTTCTGCACCTGTTGTGAAAAAAGCTGACTTCGCAGGGCCCGCAATTGGGGCACGCTCATTAATACGCTCAGCTAAAGCCACGTAGCTTTCATAAGGTGTTACTTGATAGGCAGTATGAGTAAATTTAGTGAGTTGTTTAGTCACCGCTGCAATGACTTTAGGGTGACGATGGCCTGTATTTAAAACCGCAATACCACCAGCAAAGTCGATAAATTGGTTGCCTTCCTTGTCCCAAAGTGTCGCGTTTTCAGCTTTTTCCGCATACCACTGACACATCACGCCTACACCACGTGGAGTTGCTTGCTGTTTACGTGCGTTAAGTGCAGAATGTTGATTATCCACTTGATTCCCTCATATTTTTCATCATCAGTTGCAGCTTTGGTCTTACATCCTGTGCTTAATTTTCAGGGTGCTTTACAACAACTGCCTATGCATGTAATTTCGCTCGTCTGGCGGCAACTGACGAGAGCCATTTTTTAACTGTAGGAGAGAGCCAATTGCGTAGTTTGCTTGGAGATCATTTATTACAACGGCTCCAACAGGACACCGAAGGTAAACTACATCAACGCCTTTTCCGTTGTCTGCGTGGTGCCATTATTGATGGCGTCGTTCAGCCTAAAACTCGCTTGCCCGCTTCACGTGATTTAGCTAGTGAAATTCATGTTTCGAGAAATACAGTTCTTACTGCCTACGAACAGCTACAGGCTGAAGGCTATTTAGAGGCTCGTACAGGCCATGGCACATGGGTTGCTGAAAAACTACCAGAGAGTTTTTTAAATACACAAAATAAGAAAAAAGCAGCTTCAAGTCCGAAAGTTCAAAACTCTTATGCGCTCTCAAATCGTGGCTCAAACTTATTAGGCTATGCAGCAGCCTCGCCACACCAATGGGGAGCTTTCGTGCCAGGCGCACCTGACGTAACAGAATTTCCACATCATATTTTTAGTCGCATTCAGGCTCGCCTGAGCCGAGAGCCTGACATTAATCGCTTAATTTACAGCAATGCTGGTGGCTGTATTGAGCTTCGAAGTGCGTTGGCAGATTACTTACGCGTTGCACGTTCAGTCCAGTGCGATGCTGACCAGATTATTATTACCGAAGGTATTCACCAAGCGATTGATTTAGTCTCACGTGCGCTCAGCGATATTGGTGATCGCGTCTGGATTGAAGATCCAGGCTATTGGGGAATGCGTAATACTTTACGTATTAATGGCGTAGACATTCAACCCATGCCAGTCGATGCAAAAGGTATTATTCCCGAAGAAAATCCGGTTAAACCACCTAAACTCATTTTTGTCACACCATCACACCAATATCCATTAGGTTCACATTTAAGCCTAGATCGCCGACGCAAATTGATTGAGATTGCCCGCCAGCACAATAGCTGGATTGTAGAAGATGATTACGACAGTGAGTTCCGTTTCTCAGGCCAACCATATCCGTCTTTACAAGGCTTAGAAAATGATGCACCTGTGCTGTACATGGGCACGTTCAGTAAAACCATTTATCCATCTTTAAGAATTGGCTATTTAGTCGTACCTAAACCACTCTTTTCACCTCTACGTATTGTGGCAGCTGAGCTTTATCGTGGTGGACATTTACTTGAGCAAAAGGCCCTAGCAGAATTTATTCGTGAAGGTCATTACGAAGCGCATATTCGTCGTATGCGTTTACTTTATGGCAAGAGACGTGATTACTTAGTCAGTCTAATTAAACGCTATCTTGGCCCCGAATTTATTCACGAATATGACGAAGCAGCTGGATTACACTTAGTTTTAAAATTGCCAAACTCTTGCGATGATGTCGCAATTGCAGCTACTGCTCTTGAACGTGGTGTCAAAGTTCGCCCACTTTCACAGTACTACATGCAATCACATGCACACGCAGAGCGCGGCTTACTCATGGGCTTTGCCTGTGTAAATGAAAAAGACATGGTGATGGCTTTCGGTGTCTTGCTCCAGTGCTTACGCGAAGCGGGTGTACAAACAATTAATTAAGTCTGTTTTTTGCCCCCAATCAATAAAAAAGAGCCTCACAATGAGACTCTTTTTTATGCTGAAAATACTAAACTAATGTCTCTTCTTGAGTATGAGTGAGATGGGTTGTTCTACGGTCTTTACCCCATCCTAGTTTTTCTGACAATATTCCAAAAAACACAATAATGCCGAACAATGCTGTGGTGTAAATCACTTCTTTAAAATATGTGCCTTCAATCAACATGGTAAGAATTGCACCAATAATTGCAAAGATCACCACATAAGTCAGGAAAGGGAACATCCACATTTTAAAGTCAATTTTCACGCCTTCAGCTTCTAGTTTTTTACGCATACGAAGCTGAGAATAAGCAATCGTCAGGTACACATAGAGTGTTGCAGCACCCGTCGTTAGCATGAAAAAGTCATAAACATCCATACTCTTGGTTGCAGTTAAAACCACGGCAATCACAGAGAAGAAACATGATACAATCACGCCAATCCACGGACTGCTTTTGCTGTTTACAGAGCCAAAACTTTTTGGGGCATCACCACGTTTAGCCAAAGAGAATAGCATACGTGAACAGGTATAAAGTGCTGAGTTAAAGCAACTGCATACCGACGTTAAAACCACAAAGTTTACGATATGGCGTGCACCCGGAATACCAAGCGCTGACAAAGTCACACTATAAGTACCCCAAGTCGAATCTTTCAAAAGTTCATTGTTATGAGGAATCAAACATACCGCAACGAACATTGAGCCTACATAGAATAAAATAATTCGCCAAACCACCGAGTTCGATGCTTTACGAATTTCTTTCGATGGATTTGCCGATTCTGCTGCCGCTACAGTGACAATTTCAGCACCAATATAGGCAAACATGACCCCAAGCAAGGCGGTAATAACGGAGGATCCTCCATTTGGCATAAAGCCTTGAGAGGTTAGATTACTAATACCTGAAGCAGCTGGATTGCCCCAAGGCCACAAATGCATGATGGCTAAACTACCAATCACAAGGAAAATAACAATTGCGATAACTTTAATGAGCGCGAACCAGAACTCGAATTCGCCATAGTTTTTCACGTTTTGTAAATTGACTGCGACCAATGCACCAATCACGACAACCATATAGGCCCAGATCGGTATAAATGGGAACCAATTATTTAAAATTTTACCTGCCACATAGGCTTCCCATCCCATGAGCATTGCGAGCGTACACCAATACAACCAACCAATTGAAAAACCGGCCCAACGACCAATCGCACGGTCAGCATAAGTTGAAAAAGAGCCACTATCAGGGTTTAAAACGGCCATCTCGCCTAACATACGCATGATGAACCAAACGAGTAGACCACCTAAAGCATAAGTTAGAAAAACTACAGGTCCCGTATTGTAAATAATACTGCCCGAGCCCACGAATAAAGAGCCACCAATTACCCCTGCAATCGAGATCATCGTCAGATGGCGTGATTTGAGTCCATGTTTTAAACTTTGGGAGTGATTGGCTTCAGAACCATTTTGATGAGCTGCCATATCATTTTCCTTAATATATGGAGGATATCGGCTAGTCTCGGAAATCCTCCGAAGCCAAAAAATATCCCCTAAAAATTTAGCCGTTCTGCCCAATTCCTAAAACAGAAAAATCACTGAGCTTATCCGGCGCTTCCGTATGCATACTTCCAATGGCTTTAATTTGTCGTTTCGGCAGTCAAGAAACGAGAGCCATTTTTGGAATAAAAGAGAGAGCCAATTGCAAAATTTATACGCAAAATTGGCTCTTTTTGTCTGAAATGCTGGTAAATGGTTTTAAGTTTTTATTCTGAAAATAATTAAGTTTTACTTTAATAAGATTGGAATTCTTTAGTTTTGTTCAGAAATTAATAACGCTTTTGTACCTGTTTCCAAGGCTCTAAAGATATGTTTCTGGTCGGCAGGGTAACAAATATAATCTCCGACACCGAGCTCAACAGCTTCATCAATTAAGCCCACTAAAGCTTTACCTTCGACCACAATAATGTGTTCCACAGAACCAACTGGATGAGGTTCAGAAAGACGGTCTTCGCCTGGCTCAACAATCAATAAATACACATCGCGGCGCGCATGCGGTGGACAAGTCGCTAGCAAAATTGCTTTGTAATTGGCAATCTCTGAACTCACTGTTGGCCCATCGCCACAGCGAATGACTTGTACTTGATTGCTCGGTTCTTCCATCAAACGTGCAAATGGAATATTTAACGCCACACAAAGTGCCCATAAGGTTTCAATGCTTGGGTTTCCTTGGCCAGCCTCTAATTGAGAAAGTGTAGACTTTGCAACACCTGCACGACGGGCAACCTCTGCCAAAGAAAGCCCTGCTCTTTGACGTTCACGATTTAAACCTTTGGCAATAATTTCAATTGGCTGAGACATTCACCACATCCGTTCTATAAAAAAAACGATCGTTCGTTTTGACAAAACAATCAGACTTATTCATTATAATGGAAAATCGTTCGTTATATCATGCTATGTCCACATACTCTCTCATTAAGAAACTTAGTAAAGACACCACCCGCTCGATTTTCTTTGTGTGTCTAGCAACCAGTGTTGTTGGTATGTCTTTAGGTTCACTCGCCGCAAGCTATGGCTTAGCGCTCTGGATCCCACTTTGCCTATCTGTATTTGTGCTCGCAGGAACTGCCGAATTTATCTTTATTGGTTTCTTGGCTGTAGGTGGTAGCCCGATTGCTGCTGCAATTGCAGGACTACTCGTCAATTTAAGACATCTGCCTTTTGGGATTGCGGTCAATGAATTAATCAGAGGTAAATTCTCTCGATATTTCGGGGCTCATATCATGAACGATGAAAGCGTTTTATTTGGCATGGCACAGCCCGATTTCGAGACAAAAAAAGCCGCTTACTGGCTATGTGGTATAGGCATCATGCTGACTTGGCCACTTGGTGTCACTGCGGGTTATTTTATTGGAAGCGCTATTCCAGACCCAAAAACATTTGGTCTAGATGCCATTTTCCCTGCCATTTTAATTGCACTTACTTTTAATGCTTTAAAGAACAAATCTACCCGAAAAGCTGCATTTGCCGGATCAACTTTGGCACTGATTACCACACCTTTTTTGGCCTCAGGACTTCCAATTCTGATTTCACTTTTTGGCTTAATATTTGGTAGAAAAAAATGAATCAACAATTACTCATTATTTTGGGAATAGGCTTGTTAGCACTTGGAACATATGGGATTCGTTTTGCTGGTTTTCACTTAGGCGCCAAGTTTACTTTTTCTGAAAAATACCAAGTTTTACTGTCAAATGGCGCAACGGTTTTACTGTGTGCGATTGCTGTCACAACTACATTTTTTGAAGGTCAACATTTCGCAGGTTTCGCGCGTATATTCGGTGTTGGACTAGCGCTTTTCTTAGTCTGGAAAAAAGTACCGCTTTTATTGGTGATTTGCTTAGCAGCAGCTGGCACAGCCCTGATACGTTTAGTCGGAATCGAGTAATAAAAAAGGCGAGATAAACTCGCCTTTTTTTAAACTTTGATTAGAACGGTAAATCATCGTCTAAATCAGCTGGTGCAGACGCAGGCTGTTGTGGTGCTTTAGGAGCAAAGCCACCACCTTGCGGGCTGTTGCCACCATTACCAAAACCAGCTGGGTTGCTGCCATAGCCGCCACCACTATTTTGGTTATAACCACCACCTTGGTTATTATTATTTTGATAACCATTACCACCTTGTTGAGGTGCGTTAAAACGTGGTTGATTAAAATCATTACCGCCAGCGAAACCTTGTTCACCTTGTTGACGGCCATCTAACATTTGCATCTGTTCGCCACGAATTTCTGTTGTATAGCGCTCTTGACCATTTTGATCAGTCCACTGACGCGTACGTAATGAACCTTCAATATAAACCTTAGAACCTTTACGTAAGAACTGCTGAGCAATTTCCCCTAAACGGTTATGCAAAACAATACGGTGCCATTCAGTTTGTTCTTTACGCTCACCTGAAGTTTTATCGGTCCAAGCTTCACTTGTCGCGATTGAAAATTGAGTCAGCGAGCCCCCATTTGGAAAAGTTTTTGTTTCAGGATCACGACCCAAAGTACCAACCAAAATAACCTTATTTACACCACGCATTAGCTGTCTTCATCCTATACATTTCTATGTTTTACTTTATAAGAGTTATGCTTAAATGGCTACCTCTTTACCGAACAACTGCGTTAAATCACGTCGCGCAGCCTCATCAAGAGTCTGTTTATCGACTTTAATATAAGCAACTTGCTGGTCAGGCATCACCACAACTTCTTCTATACCACGAATTGCCAATAGCTGTGTGGTCCACTCATTCACCTGTTGCACTTGCGGCAATGGCAACACAATCGATGACAAATACCGCGGCTGAGCTAAACCAAAACTAATTAGCAGCCATATTATAGCAATCCCTGTTAAGACACTCCATCCAATCGCAGTATTATGTAACATCAATAATTGACCACCTAGTGTGCCACCAAAAAAAGCACCTAAAAACTGACTACTGGCATTTACACCCATAGCAGTTGCTTTTGACTGGATTGGCGCACATTTTGATAACCACGATGGCAATAAAGCTTCCATCACATTAAAGGCAATGAAGAAAATACCTAGGCCTGCGAGTAATACATATTTTGATTGATAACCAAATATGAGTAGCAGTAAACCTGCAATAATCCCTGTAATTGCCGTTAAGAAAATGCCTCGCATTTTGCGATATTTTTCAGCCACGATAATGCTTGGAAATGCAAAAAACAGGCTGATGACTAATAATGGTAAATACACCAAACCATGGTTGGCTAAAGGAATATGTGCAAACTCGATAAGCTGTGAAGGCACATAAATAAACATGGCAGTGAGCAATAAATGCAATGCAAAAACCGAAACATGCAAACGGTTTAAATCACCCATTTGAATGACTTGCTTAAGCTGCGCCATGTAGCCTTGCTGATAATTACGATGATGGCGGGTCACTTTAGGCACAAGCAATAACATCAAAATCGCAATTAAACCCATAATGGTCGTGACAAAGAACAAACCAGAAATGCCGACAAGACTTGTGAGCCAAGGTCCAAGACTAAACGCCACCACAAAAGACAAACCAATACTCATGCCCATAGCGGCCATGGCTTTAGTACGTTGCTCTTCGCGTGTAACATCTGCTAAAAGTGCCATCACGACTGCTGAAACTGCACCAGCGCCTGCTATGGCACGGCCAATAATCACACCATAAATCGTGTCAGATAAACCAGCAATTGCACCGCCAATAGCAAACAGCAATAAGCCAAGCACCACAAGAGGTTTACGGCTAAAACGGTCAGCCAGTAAGCTAAATGGAATTTGTAAAATAGCCTGACTTAAACCATAGACACCCACAGCCAAACCAATGAGTGCTGGAGTTGCATATTGATATGACTGCCCGACTACAGAAAAAACCGGAATAATCATGAACAAACCCAACATGCGTAGCGCAAAAATACTACTTAAAGCAAAAGTTGAGCGGCGTTCCAAAGCATTCATCATATCAATACACGTTATCAAACTAGGCAAATTATAAGCCGATTCGTTTCTAAAAATACGGGAGACATGATTTAAAATAACGATTTCGGCTTAAAAAAATAAAGAGGCATTTAGCCTCTTTATACTATCGAACTTTACTGAAAATTAGCTTAAGACGACTCTTGTTCACGTTTCGCATATTGGATAGAAGCAATGACAGCCCACACAATAAATGCTACACCGATTAAACCAGTTACCACTTCAGGTACATGTACGCCTGTACCACTTGCAATCATAATGAATGCTAAAGCACCAATCGCATAATGTGCACCATGTTCTAAAAACACATAAGCATCTAGCGTGCCTTTTTCAACAAGATAAACGGTCATTGAACGGACAAAAATAGCACCGATTGCAAGACCCAACATAATCACAACAACGTCACTAGTAATTGCAAATGCACCGATCACACCATCAAAACTAAATGATGCATCTAATACTTCAAGATATAAGAAACCGCCTAAACCAGCTTTAACCACACCAGATGCAGCACCCGAACCATCTTGTAATACAGCATTACCATTTTCATCAATTTCAGGCTCACCACCTAACAAATGACTTAATACTTCAACGCCAATGTAAACCACAATGCCCCAAATACCGGCCATGGTCACTGCTAAACGTTGATGGTCATCGACATAACTAGCCATCACAATTAGAGCGATCAAAGCAAGAAATACGGACATTGCTGGTACGCTAGCTAAACTTGAAAGTTTAGATTCAAGCCATCTAAACCAATGTGTTTCTTTTTCATCATCAAAGAAGAAGTTTAAGAAAACCAATAATAGGAATGTTCCACCAAAAGCTGAAATTTCAGCGTGGTGTGCCATTAAGCGCTCAGAATAAGTTTTCGGATCATTGAGTGCCAATTTTGCCACTTCAATAACACCCATATCAGCGGTCACGGCAACAATCACGACAGGGAAAATCAAACGCATACCAAAAACGGCGATTAAAATACCTACCGTTAAAAAGATCATTTTCCAGAAAGGATCCCAATTACGTAGAACCGATGCATTCACGACAGCATTGTCAAAAGATAAAGAAACTTCCATTACAGCTAAAATGGCTGTAATCGTTAAAGCTTTAAGCATGGTCGACACGCCAGCTTCAGGCCCATGGGTAAAACCCCAATACGCGGATAGTGCTAAACACACCACCGTAAAAAATATCGAAAATCGGAAATGCTTCATGGATCAGACCTATACCAAGAACTAAATTTAATCTTTCTTAAAACCGCGGTTATTATATCGATAATTAACCATAAAACGATGGCGTTTTGTGCAGTTATTCCCTTTACTTTATCTCCATGTTTAATAAAGAAATTTATAATATGTAATTAACTAGTTAATCGTATTAAATATTTTCTTTCGATATATCTATCATTATTATTTTTGTATTTTAAAATTGATTTAAAATCCAGTTCAGCTGTTTTATTTTAAATGGAATGATTTTATGCTTTTTTCTCAAGAACTCTGGCAACGTAATTTAAATTTATATCAAAAAATTCTCGATCTGCCTTTTAATCAGGAGCTTGCTCACGGTACTTTAGATAAAGAAGCTTTCTGTCATTATGTCATTCAAGATGCGCAATATTTAGTGGCCTATGGTCGCGTACTTGCTGTTGCGGCAGCAAAGGCGTTTGAGGCTGACGATATTATGCAATTTTCAGATGCCGCTAAAATTGCAATTGTGGTTGAACGTAGCTTGCACGATGACTTCATGAAAAACTTTGGGGTAACCAAAGAAGAATTTAAAAATACGCCATTAACTTTGGCCGGCCACCATTACACTTCATTTTTAACCGCAACTGCTTGGTCTGAAAGCTATCCTGTCGTGCTTGCAGCACTTTTACCCTGCTTATGGATTTATGCCGAAGTCGGTAAAGACATTGTAGATAAATCAATTCCAAATAATCCTTACCAAGCATGGATTGATACCTATGCAGGCGAAGAGTTCCATACAGCGGTTCGTAATGTAATTGCGACAGTTGATAAAGTTGCAGCACGTTGTGATGCGGATACTTTAGAGAAAATGCATGCTGCGTACACCATGGGTGCAAAACTTGAGTGGTTATTTTGGGATAGCGCTTACCACAAAAGACAATGGTTAGGTTTAGACCCTATTTAAAATTTCAAAAAAATCGGTCAGATGGTTCAATACGCTGATCGATTTTTAATAAAATGCGAGACAGATATGTATATCGGCGAATTAGCATCTTTAACTGGAGCCACTCCTAAAGCCATTCGGCATTATGAGAAATTAGGCTTACTCCCTGTAGCAAAAAGAAAAGGCAATTATCGCATTTATGAAGAGATTGACGTCCAATCAGTTAAGATGATTCGCCTTGCACAAGCCGTTGGGTTTAGCCTTTCCGAGCTTTATGACCTGTCAGCTTTAAAATATAAAAATAATCGCTTTCCTGTAGAAGTTGCACAGCAACTTATTCAAAAAAAGAATCAACAAATTATTGAGCAAAAAAAAGCGTTAAATCGTTTACAAGAAGATTTAAAGCAATTGGAAGATGAGATTATTCAGACTTATATTACCAATAAAATTTCGGCTTAAAACAGCCCATTAAAATTTGAAATAGCTTTCAAAATGAGTGCTTGACTCTGCCCTTAGGGTAAAGGTTTATCGTAATGACTTCGTTTATTACGGATAAATAAAATGAGCGCTCATCTTTCTACATTTAAAAATTCAACAGCATTAATTACAGGCGCATCTTCAGGAATAGGCAAAGCCTATGCTCAGAAACTTGCATCTTTAGGCATTCATTTAATTTTAACTGCACGCTCCGAACAAAAGCTGAATGATTTAGCTGATGAACTTCGAAAAACATATAACGTAAATGTTGAGGTTATCGTTTTAGATTTAGCTCAAGCGAATTCAGCTCAAATATTATTTGATGAAGTGCAGGCTAGAAAATTATCGGTAGAAATTTTAATTAACAACGCAGGATTTGGAAAATGGACTAAATTTCTAGATCAATCTGTATCTACCTATCAAGAAATGATCACGCTGAATATCAGCAGCGTAACGTCTTTATGTTATTTATTCTTGCCTCACATGCTTGCTAACAAAAAAGGCATCATGATTAATATTTCATCTACAGGGGCATTCCAACCTCTCCCCTACATTGCCGTCTATGGGGCAAGTAAATCTTACGTATTACAATTTACTGAGGCGCTGGCAGGAGAATATTCATCTTCAGGCGTTAAATTTCTAGCGGTTTGTCCGGGCAATACGGAAACCAATTTTACTCAGGTCGCTAATGCCGATACCAGCGGTATGAAAAGCTCTACAGTCGACGATGTTGTATCTGCAACGGTTGCAGCATTAGATAAAAATAAACCAACTCTTGTTGTAGGTTGTAGCAACTATTTAACGTCTCAACTGCCTCGAATTCTTTCTCGCAAAAAGATGATCAATTTAGTTGAAGGGATGCTCAGAACCCGCGTTGTCGATCCGTCATAAAGCTAGTTCAATTTAAAAGATTAAGGGGTATCTCTTAATCTTTTAATGCTGGAACAACTGCCAGCCATAAATTAAACCTGCCGCGGCAACCACCCAACACAGTGTTGCCAAACCTAGACATGACCACATCGACAGACGTGTTGCAAGTACATAGACTGCCACTAAATAAATGGCATATGGAATAAGTGACCATAGACCAAACAGAGCTGTTTTCTGTAAAGCCTCAGCTCCTTTTTGCTGATAAACAATCACATGAGCAATCAAAGCGAACGTAGGAAAAAGCGGGACTAAACCTGCAATATAAAATGCCTTACTTTTCGATAAAACCGAGATGATGAGGACAACCCCTGCTCCCAACATACACTTTAAAAATAACGCCCACATGTGCTGATCCTACCTGATCATTTCCATTTCAAAACGCTGTATTTTGCACTTTTCAGAGAAAATTAACAGCGATCAAAGCAATCAGTGCTGGAACTGCCTGAATATAAATAATCTTTTTACTAGCAGTCAGTCCACCATAGATACCTGCAATGAGTACACAGCCTAAAAAGAAGTTGGCAATTGATATTGCAAACGGTGCATCAGCCAATAAAGACCAAAACAAACCCGCAGCTAGAAAGCCATTATAAAGACCTTGGTTTTGTGCCATCACCTTGGTGAGTTTTGCTTTTTCTGCATTATTTCCAAAGGCTTTCATGCCATAGGGTTTGTCCCACAAAAACATCTCTAACACCAAAATGTAGACATGTAATATAGCAATAAGCGCAATGAATATTTGTCCGATCATATAACTTTCCTTTTTATTTTAAAGATATGAAAAAAGATCAGTCTCTCGACTGATCTTTTAGTGTTTTACGGTTTTAACAATACTTTGCCTTGGCGAGCACCTTGTGTTGCTCTTTGGGCAGCTGTTTTAATCTCATCAAAACTAAACACACCTTCTACAGGAAGGATTAATTTTTTCTGAGTTGCTAATGTTAATAGCTCAACAATCAGTTCTTTTTTACGTTCTGCTGGCATTTCTTTGTTGACTACACTCGCCCAGAAACCTTTTACTGTCGCTTGTTTGAAAATCAAATCACCCGATGAAATCTGCATGGTTTCACCAGTCATACTGCCAAACGAAACCAATAGGCTATTTTCACTGAGTAAATTCAGCATTTCGCCACTTGCGCTTCCGCCAATCGAGTCCACGCCGGCAATGAGAGGTTGGTCACCGTGAATCTGTTTAACTTGCTCTTTCCAGTTTGGCTGATCAGTTGCAACTACATGTTGAATGCCTAATGCTTGCATCTCTGCAATTGCGTCAGTACGACGAACTAAATTAATTACAGGTAAGCCACGTGCCTGCGCAATCATCGCAACTGTTTTACCTACTGCACCATTCGCTGTGTTTTGAATGAGCCATTGACCTGGTTGAACATTTACAAAGTCCAATAACATGAGAGCACTAATTGGCATACCAATCAGTTGTGCTGCTGTTTCGTCATCAATTTCATTATTGAGTGGTATAAGCCCTTGCGCTGGTGCAATAAAGTATTCAGCCCAACTGCCATGCACAGCTGCAACTGCGATACGTTGCCCTACCTGTACATGAGTAACGCCTTCGCCCAAAGCATCAACAATACCAACGGCTTCACTACCACCAATCGCAGGTAAGGTCGGCTTATAGCCATAGCTTCCGCGTACTGTCCATACATCATGATTATGAATTGGAGACATGATAGTTTTAATACGCACTTCGCCTGCTTTTGGTTCTGGCTTTGGCATATCCGCCTGCTCTAAAACGTCTACAGGTTCGCCAAAATTACCATGGATAATACTTCGCATTATTTATTCCTCTATCGGTTTTAAGAGTTGTTGGGTCGTTTCTAAAGCTAGATGTAGATGTGCTTTGTCTTGCGACAATTTTGTGAGTAAAGCTGCACCTAACCATAACTGATACATGACTTGCGCAGTTTTCAAAGGTTCAATATGTTTTGGAATTGACCCTTCTTGTTGCCCTTCTTTTAGTAGCAAAGCCAGACGCTGCGTTAATTTGTACACACCATCATTGAGAATTTGGCGCATATCTTCTGATAAGTCAGAAACCTCAGCCGCCAACTTCACAATCAAGCAGTTTTCAGCCCAGCTGCCATATACGGGATCATCAATCCACGCCTGCCACAACGCCATTAAACGGGCATGGGCACTTTGTTCACTGTGCTGCCAAAGTTGTTCCATACGAACTTTATAATTGGCCATGTATTGCTCTAACAATGCACAGCCGAAAGCCTCTTTCGAAGCAAAGTAGTGATAGAACGAACCTTTGGGTACGTCACAAGCCTTTAAAATTTCTTGCAAACCAACACCAACAAATCCTTTGTGTAATACCAGCTCAAAGCTCGTATCCAAAATATGTTGTCGCGTGGTTTCGCTTTTGTTTAATCGTTTCATGTAAACACCATACTCCACTATTAGACCAGTCGTCTAGTAAAATTATGTTGCTTAATAAAAATTGCTAGAAAGTAGAAATGGAAGCCGATTTACTCAAGATATTGAGAATAATTAAAGCGTCGGGGATGCACCAAGAGCTTGCTAGAAGGTATCAACAAGATAGACTACACCAGAAACGTCAATTTGAAATATTAGTATGGCTTGTGAACAAGTTGAAGGCTTAAAAGCCCAAAATATAAACTCGCCCAACCCATTACAGGTACTCGAAATACAAGTCGGCAAGATAAATAAATCAACCACGGTAAAGTTATAACCGTGGGGTTGGATGTAATATTGGTTAGATTATTTATGTAATTTTCAGTCATTTTGACTTAGAGAATTTTTTAATTCAGGACAGTGTTCATAAATATTTTTTTGAATTAAGAAAATATTACTCATTGCTTGAGCGATAAGAAGAATATTTTCTTTATTGTCTAATTCTGGAGCCATTTGGATTTTATGTGTAATTTGATCCAAAATTATAGCTGCTTGGTTTAATTCAGAATTTATAGTTTTCAGTAAAGTCATGTTATATCATCTTAAGTATATAAGGGACTTAATTATATTTTATTAAGCCCCCATTTTTTTAAATAGTCGTTATTTGAGAGGTATGAGTATCTTTAGTTACAGAACTAAAAATATTTAAAAATTTTGATGATAGAGAAATATTTGGCGGAATCCAATCACCTGTTGTAATACAGGTATTTAGTGAGTTACCACAAGCAGACATACCACCACTACTTGCAGTTCCATAGACGTCAGCACAATCAGTGTAATATTCAGCACATAGTTCTTTGGTTAGGTTGTATGAATTTGAAGTTGAATCTGCTGCTACAGTTACACTGCTAATCAATAGAGTCGTTATAAATAATATTTTTTTTGAAAAGATATTTTGAATCTTCATTATATAAAATTCCTTATAATAATCGTGATTTGATATTAAATTCACAATTAATATATTAAATAAATAAAATGTAACCTAAAGGAAAAAAAAGAATTTTTTGTAACTAAAAATATAATTATCACGTGAATATTTAATTAAATTTATGAAGTATAAAAATAGCTAGAATTAACATTTAAGTAAACCTTAATTAAATTACTACATCTTAAAGAAGAATTAATACAAGAGTACAATTAATTGAGGTGTAGAGCTAGAAATCTGTATTAATATTGATTTTACTGTTTATATAGCATTTTTTTTAAAATGCTAACGTTAAACAAGTCCTTAATTTTAAACTTTCATGAATTTAGATTCGAGAACCATCAATATAAATCTTTCTGAGATGAGCTTAGCTTACTTCTATTGACCCGTTTTTTTTATCGTTTAGACACATATAACATGTGGTAGTATAGGTGTCGCACAGGCCATATAGTTATAGTCGAAAATTAAACCTTTACAGGTTGACTTCATACAAGTGGGACATTAAGAGTAGTTGTATAGGACGGTTAATTTACACGTTAGGAAATCTTTCCATAGACACACTAAAAGTATGGAAACAATGTTCAAACTTTGAATTCCTCTCTACAAAACTATATATGGACATGAACGATATATGAGTCCGAAACAAAATAAATAAAGATAAATCGGCATACTTAGTGAATATGTCATTTTTTGAGAAATGCTAAAAATACAATATGCTTATTTGAACAAATTTTGTCGATTGTCGTTTAACCGTCACAATTTGTCGCTTTAAATCATTTTGTACTACTTGAACAATTTTAAATCGTTATCATATAGAGTCTGTTGTTTATAAATAGCCATATCTCCCTGTGACTAAACAAACAACACCTAAATTTTCATCAATACATAATTGAGATGTTTTATGAGCCAAAGTCATATCCGTATTCGAGGCGCACGTACCCATAATTTAAAAAATGTGTCTCTCGATATTCCACGCGATAAGTTTGTGGTAATTACGGGGTTATCAGGTTCAGGAAAATCTTCTCTTGCCTTCGATACCCTCTATGCCGAAGGACAACGCCGCTACGTCGAATCACTTTCAGCCTATGCCCGTCAGTTTTTATCGCAAATGGAAAAGCCTGAAGTCGATTCGATTGAAGGTTTATCTCCAGCGATTGCCATTGAGCAAAAATCTACCAGTCATAACCCACGTTCAACGGTAGGTACGATTACCGAAATTTATGACTATTTGCGTTTGCTTTATGCACGTGTCGGTACGCCATATTGCCCTGAACACGACTTGCCGATGGTTGCGCAAACTATTTCTGAAATGGTCGATGCGGTAAAAACACTTGAAGAAGGCACAGCACTCATGTTGCTTGCCCCTGTGGTACGTGAACGTAAAGGTGAATACAGTAACCTGTTCGAACAGCTACAAGGCCAAGGTTTTGTTCGTGCGCGTGTTGATGGTGAAATCATTGATATTGATACGCCACCCGAACTCGACAAAAAGAAAAAGCACACCATTGAAGTTGTTGTTGACCGTTTTAAAGTACGTGAAGACTTAGGTAACCGTATTGCCGAATCATTTGAAACTGCATTACGTTTGGGCGGTGACATCGCGGTTTTGTCATGGATGAATGGCGAACACCCAGACCGCGTTTTTTCTGCAAAACACTCATGTCCTAAATGTGATCGTGCTGTGGCAGAACTTGAGCCTCGCTTATTTTCATTTAACAACCCGTTTGGTGCCTGCCCTGTTTGTGATGGTTTAGGTACACGCAGTCATTTTAGCTCTGAAAAGCTCATTCCAAATCCTGAGCTTGCGATTAGTGAAGGTGCTATCCGTGGCTGGGATCGTCAGCGTCCTTATTATTATTCAATGCTGCAAAAAGTTGCCGACCATTTTGGTTTCCAACTTGATACACCTTGGAACCAGTTAGATAAAGATACTCAAAAGAAATTTTTACAAGGTACGGGCAAAGAAAAAGTCGATTTAAGTTATATCGATGAACGTGGCCGCAAACACACACGCGTACAACCTTTTGAAGGAATTTTGCCGCACCTTGAACGTCGTTACCGTGAAACTGAAAGTAACTATGTACGAGATGATTTAGCTCAATATTTATCTAATGCCGCTTGCGATGCCTGCGACGGTTCACGTCTAAATGAAATTTCACGCAACGTTCGGGTCAAAGATAAGACCATTGCACAAATCACCAAGATGTCGATTGGTGATGCTGAAAACTATTATCAAGATCTCAATCTTGAAGGCGCTAAAGGCGAAATTGCCGATAAAATCTTTAAAGAGATTCGTGAACGTCTCCACTTTTTGGTGAGTGTTGGTCTGAACTATTTAAGTCTGGCCCGTTCTGCCGAAACGTTATCGGGTGGTGAAGCCCAGCGTATTCGTCTCGCTTCGCAAATTGGTGCAGGTTTGATGGGCGTGATGTATGTACTCGATGAACCATCGATCGGTCTGCATCAACGTGATAATGATCGTCTACTACAAACCTTAATTCGCTTACGTGATTTGGGTAACACCGTATTAGTGGTTGAACACGATGAAGATGCAATTCGTGCTGCGGATCATATTATTGATATCGGACCTGGTGCAGGGATTCATGGTGGTGTCATTATCGGTGAAGGTAGCTATGACGAGATTGCGAGCAATAAAGACTCTCTTACAGGTCAATATCTTTCAGGCAGTCTAAAAATTGCGATACCTACGCAACGTACCCAATCACCACGCCCAGATGAATTCATCAAACTCTCTGGTGCAAGTGGTCATAACCTTAAAAATGTCGATTTAAAAATTCCGCTCGGCATTATGACTTGTGTGACTGGCGTTTCAGGTTCCGGTAAATCAACACTGATTAACCGTACTTTGCTTCCATTGGCAGCAACACAGCTCAATGGTGCAACTACGCTGACCGCAGAAAAGTTTGATTCGATTGATGGCTTACAGCATTTAGATAAAGTGGTTGATATTGACCAAAGTCCAATTGGTCGTACACCACGTTCTAACCCTGCTACCTATACAGGTTTATTTACGCCTATTCGTGAGTTATTTGCGCAAACACCTGAAGCCAAAGCGCGTGGTTATAGCGCAGGTCGTTTCTCGTTTAACGTGAAAGGTGGACGTTGTGAAGCTTGTGAAGGCGATGGCATGATCAAGGTCGCGATGCATTTCTTACCTGATATGTATGTGCCTTGTGATGCGTGCCATGGCAAGCGTTATAACCGTGAAACTTTAGAAGTTGGTTATAAAGGCAAGAACATTTCAGACGTATTAGAAATGACCGTTGAAGATGCGGCTGAGTTCTTTAATGCAATTCCTGTGATTCATCGTCGTTTAGATACTTTAATGCAAGTAGGTCTGGGATATATTCGTTTAGGTCAAGCTGCAACGACACTTTCAGGCGGTGAAGCGCAACGCGTTAAATTAGCTCGAGAGTTAGCAAAACGTGATACGGGTAAAACCTTATATATCTTGGATGAGCCGACGACAGGCTTACATTTCCATGATATTGCCAAGCTACTCGACATTTTGTACGAGCTACGCAACAAGGGTAATACCATTGTGGTGATTGAACATAACCTTGATGTGATTAAAACAGCGGACTGGGTTGTCGACTTAGGCCCTGAGGGTGGTTCAGGCGGTGGTATGATCATTGCCGAAGGCACACCTGAACAAGTGGCTGAGGTTGAAATTTCCCACACGGGTCGTTTCTTAAAACCGATGTTGAAGTAATTTATTGAATAAAAAAGCCGGAACTCATTTCCGGCTTTTTTATCCCTCAACTGCATTCCGGCCTCGAGCTTTAGCTCTTAATAGAGAACGGTCAGCTTTCTCTAAAAGCTCGATCCAACTCGCTGCGCCTATCGCAAAACCAATACTGACAGACACATGCAATTTTTCATCTGAACCAGATAAACAAATCTCTTCTAAAGAAATCGCAATCCGAATTTTTTCAGCTAAAAGACGGGCATCTACAAATTGCACCTGCTCTAATAATATTAAAAACTCATCTCCGCCATAACGAACAATTAAATCCGAACTTCGAATATTTTGCTTTAATTGCTCGGCAATACTGACAATGACATGGTCACCTACAATATGCCCATATTGATCATTCACCTGTTTAAAACGATCAATATCTATAATCATTAAACAGGTTTGCGTAAATTTTTGAGGATAACTTTCAACAATTTTTAAATATTCAGATAAAGCTAGACGGTTGGACACACCAGTTAATGGGTCAGTATTGGCAATATTCTTTAATTGAAATTCAAAAGCATCGCGTTGCTGCAACATACGCTGTAATCGATCAATCGCTTCAAAAAGGGAAAGAAATTCACCTTTTGTTGTCATATTCATCTCATCTGTCCAATGATCAGAACTATGCGATAAATCTAAAATTAAAGTTCTTGCTTTTATTAAAGGAGAAAATACTCTTCTTTGTGCATAATTAAGCGTAAGTAACGCTGTGGCCAAAGAAATTAAAGAAATTAATAAAGTTAAAAGAAAACCATTGCGAGCAATCACATTTTCTTGAGTTGCAATCACTATACTTTCATCAAGAATATAACTTTGTAAATCAACCACAGTGGTAAATTTACCTACGATTGCTTCTGTCAATTGAGTACCACTTAAATAATATGGCTCACCTTTTTGGCTTTCTTCTAATAGCTTTTCTACAATCGGAATACCCTTGTCTATAAATTCTGATTTCACTTGGGAATATAACTGGCGGTATTCTGGCGTTTTTGCCTGTTCAGGCTGCAAGGTATCGACCAAAATCCATAAATATCTAGATTGATGCTGCGTTTGTAGAGAACGTGCTCGATTATTACTTGGAATTTCCTCATTAAAGCTCACAGGAGCAATAATATTAGATGCCATCCGTCCCGCCTGATCGCGCATATCTGTCAGAACTATAATGAGCGTAAAGTAATTAGAAATACGGCTGTCTTTACTTTTTAGCTGCAACATCAGTTTTTGTAGTATTTCCCTACACTGATCCCATGCTCCAAACATCCCTAAAATGGCATTATCCATTTGGACGGAAGTTCTGGCTCCATAGGGAGTTTCACCGTAATAATCGACCACATACCGAGCTTGTCTAAGATTTTCTTTGAGGTTGGTTTGCAGCTCATTTGCTAATGAAACATAACCTGCTTGTTTTAAGATAAGAATGCTTGTATCAATTTGCTCATCGACAATTAAACGAAATTTTTTTAATTCTTGTTTATTCTTTAATAAATCATCGGGACTGCTCGACATCATTTTGTTGGCGGGAGCACGCTCCTTAGAAATTTTATATGCAATATCGGCTACCGCTCTTAAACTTTTTATTTCGGCCAAAGCTTGTCTAGTTTTTATATAATCCTGATAGCTTCCCACAATAAGGGGTATTGCCATAAATAATAAGGACAAAATAATAACCAGCATAAAAAAGAACAGTCGATTACTAATATGCTCTGAACGTAATCCTGACATTTCTAGCTGGTACTCCGTAAATGTCCTGCCATTTTTAATACGATATAAATTAGGCTTCAATCCATCCTAGCATTTTAATAACTAGAATTTCATCAATAAACCCTTCATTTCTATTTTAATAATGGTACGGATCCTACATTTTAGTAAGCTTAAATCATAAACAGGATCGAAAAATTGAATGATTTTTATAAAAAAACTCTATTTTACAGATTAAAAAAATTTAGCGATCATAGAAAAACGTATTTAGTTATCCTCTTGGATGCACTTCTCCCTGCATCCATTGCCCAGCTTCAAGCTGGGTTCTTTTTGGCCTACTATTTTTTAAATACATTTCATATAACTTTTCTTATAATTTTAAGATTTTCTTATAGATAAAAAAAAGCTCAACCTTGGGGAAAGCTGAGCTCGTAAAATCTGATGTGTTACACACATCGTATCTGGGAAAGCACTTTAAATCCTAAAACTGTTAGGTAGTGAACTTTGCAATTGAATTATGTGACTTATCTCTACTTTTGTAAAGTAGATTAAATTAATCAGAATTAAAAATTTAATCGATTTTTCAACTTAAAATAGAGATTTCTTTTACCTTATTCACTTATATAATAATTAAGAATAGTTAAATTTTTTAGTTAAACTAATCTAAATATTGTTAACTGTTCCTCAAAATATTACAAATTCGACAAGAAAATGGTGCTTTTTTATTCACTTTGTAAACAATATTATACTTTTATTAACGTTAAAACCGATTGTTATAATCATTTTTTTCAATCACAATAGTAATAACTTTTAAACATTTACATCTTAATTCACTATGAAATATAATAATTAGTCTATTGTAAATGTTCATTTTTTTATCAGGTTGACAATTTAATTTTTATTTGATTATTTTTTCACCAATTTTAACATAAATGCCAAATATCTTTAACATTCCTTTTTTTCATTATTGACTTCATAAATTGTTACAATACAATGACCGCAGCTTTATCTCTTGTTATTGCTGGAAATGATTATGAAAAAACTTGGTTTAGCCACTGCTGTATTATTAGCCATGACCGGTGCTCATGCTTATCAATTTGAAGTTCAAGGTCAATCTGAATATGTTGACACTACTGCAAATGATAAAAACTACACTGGTGACGTTGCTGGTACATTCTATTTAAAAAATGTTGATACCGCTAAAGGTCCTTTAGCTGAAGCAGCTTTCTTAAACCAAGCTTCTAGCGTGTCTTTAGGTTATAGCTATCAACAATATGACCAAAACAACGGCTTAAACTACCGTGTAGGTACATACGGCGTTAAAGGTGAGGCGTACATTCCAACTCCTTACGTTCCTGCTTATGCTAGCGCAACTTATAACCACACTGACGTTGACGGTAAAAACGCAATTTCACGTGATGACCAAGGTGACCGTTATGCATTAGAAGTTGGTGCAATGTTGTTACCTAACTTCTTGATGGCTGTTGGTTATACAAATGTTGCTAACCAATTCGCTTTAGATAACTTCGGTATCATCAGCAACGGTATCTACTCTGCTGTTAACCAAACTGCTGCGATTCAAAACGACCAAGATGCTGTTACAGCACGTGCTAAATATGTAGGTCCAATCGATGGAACTAACATGGCAATTGGTTTTGAAGCTGCTGGTGCTTTCGGTCAAGAAAACCAATACGGTTTAAAAACTGACCTTTACTTAACTCCTAAGTTAAGCGTTGGTGCTGCATTCATCGGTAACGATGGCGTAGCAAACATCAAAGGTAATGACCTTGGTGAATTCCGTCAAGCTTGGGGTGGTAACGTAAACTACTTCATTACTCCAGCTCTTGCTGTTGGTGCGTCTTATATGAAAGCTGACGTTAAAAAGTCTAGCTATGACACACAAACTATCGGCTTAAATGCTAAATTCCGTTTCTAATCTAATTTAGAAATTGAATTAAAAAAAAGGACTCAGTTGAGTCCTTTTTTTATGGCTATTAACTACGTACGACATTTAAGAAATACAGATGACGTTCATATTGATCAATAATATCTTGAATTAAATCTTCTTGTGTCCAATCCATTACATCATAGTTCTGACCACCCTCTCTTAAGAAAACTTCTGCTTGGAAATATTGTCCGTCTTCGGCTTCAGTACGTCCAATTAAAAAACTTGGCGGCACTGTTTCACGTGGAACAACTTTATAAATAAAATTAATTTCATTGTGATGGTCTACCCGAAGCTGCATACCATCTTCAAGTTGGCTAATTGAAACTTCTAGATGACGACGTCTAAATTCATGTTCAATATTTTCAAACGCACGCGTCACTTGCTTTTCAATATATTCACGTACTTCCTCTTCATTATGAGGATAGTGCATGATTAATCCCAAACGCTGTTGCCAGCTTCGTGGATTATGAATGGCGCGTGGTGTAATACGTGCCTCCTGAATGGCTGTCATTTTAGTGACATCAAGATGCAAGGCTTTTATTAGTCCCCAACTCATTAAAAGCATAACGACCGTAAAAGGTAATGCACTCATAATGATTGAAGCCTGAAGTGCGGCCAAGCCACCGACTAGCAATAAAATAATTGCGAGCACAGCCATGAGTACCGTCCAGAACAGACGCTGCCAAGTTGGTGAATTCTCAGATTTAGCAGTTAAATAGTCAGTGACTAATGCCCCTGAATCAGCGGATGTCACAAAAAATAAAACCACCAAAATAGTTGCCAAGACATTCATAACTCCAGAAAACGGCAAGTGACCCAGAAATTCAAATAATGCCACTGACGAATCTTGCTGAACAGCCTGAATTAATGTTGTTTGATGTTCATGAATAATGCTAAATAACGCAGCGTTTCCTAAGAAACCCATCCAGATAATGGTAAAGCCTGTCGGAATGAGTAAAACCCCAACAATAAATTCACGAATGGTACGACCGCGTGAAACTCGGGCAATAAACATTCCCACAAATGGTGACCAAGAAATCCACCAAGCCCAGTACAAAATTGTCCAACCCCCAATCCAGCCATTTGGCTGATAGGCATATAAGTTGAATGTCATAGTGAACAGGTTAGAAATATATTGCCCAGTGTTTTGAATCGTCGTTTGAAGTAAATAAATACTTGGACCAGCAATAAAAACAAATACTAATAATATTAAAGCTAAGACTAAATTTAGCTCCGATAAACGTTTTACGCCCTTATCAAGACCTAAAAATACAGATAAGGAAGCTAATATACTCACAAAAATAATGAGTAAAACCTGTACATGAGTACTTTGCTCTACACCAAATAAATAATGCAAACCAGAATTGATCTGGGTTACCCCAAAGCCAAGAGAGGTCGCTACACCAAATACAGTACCAATGGTTGCGAATATATCGATACCATCGCCCCACACTCCATAAATTCTCTTTCCAATAAGAGGATAAAGTGCAGATCGAGTCTTTAAAGGTAAATTATGCCGATAGGCAAAGTAAGCCAAAGCTAACCCAACTACAGCATAGATTGCCCAAGCATGTAGTCCCCAGTGGAAAAAGGTGACTCTTAGTGCTTGCTGTGCTGCATCAATCGTTTGGGCCTCACCACTTGGTGGATTAACATAGTGCATGACAGGTTCGGCAACGCCGAAGAACATCAAGCCAATCCCCATCCCTGCTGTAAACAGCATGGCGAACCAAGACCCATTGTTATAATCAGGCTGACTATGATCTGGTCCTAATTTAATGCGTCCAATTGAGGAACAGGCAATGTAAATCAATAAGATGAGGAAGAAGGCAACAGATAAAACATAGAACCAGCTAAATGAATCAGTGATCCACTGCTTTAATTGCTGCGTTAAAAGCTCAAAAGAACTCGGAGCAATCACAACCACTGCTAAAAACAAAGCAATAATAATGACCGTCCCAAAAAATACGTTAGGATTAACGTTTGCGAACCAACCGGACTGTTTGGAAGGCATAAATCCTCCATGTTATTTTAATGACGAGTGACAGGCTTAAATGCCGATAAGATATTCATAGAATGAACAAAGCTAGGGCTTTCAATAGAGAAAGCCGATAACACTCTAAATAAACTTAAAGAATATTGCAGTTACAAAGGTGTAAATAAATTAAAACACCTCCTCCATTATTTATCTGAATTTTTTTTAGGGAGGTGGGTAATATATTGTAAAGCGATTAGGCGGGTGACGATTAAAGCTAAATACATGACGCCACAGAACATTTGCAGCATCGCTAAAACGCGCGCTGGTGGAGTGATGGGCATGAGGTCGGATAAGCCTGTAGCTGACTGCAGGCTAAAGCTTAGAAAGAGTAAATCTAGCCAAGTTTGTAAGGCATGAGGGTTATTTGGATTTTGAAAGCTATAAGGGAAAACGAGCTGGCAAATGTTGTATAAAAATGCGAACCCCCATGCAATAAGTGTAAAGACTGCCGCTGCTGCAAATAATTCATCTCTTGTTAAATATCGGTCAGCAAACATATAACAAAATAAACCATAAGCTGCCGAAAAGTAGGCCAGAGCTTCACAGCTATAGGCAAATAGCTGAATATATAAATTGCTATAGCCCAACACAATCAGTACTGATGACAGAATTGCACCGCTCACAAATGTTAAACCTAAAAAAGTAAACATCGGCGTCTGGCGAATAACTTTAGCAATCAATAATAAAGCAAGCATCCCTAATGCCCATGTTAAGGTTCTATAAGCCTCATTATTAAAGGTTAACATGGCCAGAATAAGTAAAATGAATTGCACAAACAGCAACCATGCTGAAGGCAATAATCGAAAGCTCGCCCAAAACTCAATAACAGATCGCATTATTATTTTCCTTGTTTCATCATGCTTTTTTAAGAGTTAACAAATAATACTGTACATAAAACAGGGCAAACAAGTTGTTCTTTATGAAGACCTAAGCTCTAAATTGAAAATAAAATAAGTATAAAAAAAAGCCCCGTAGGGCTTTTAAAAGGATTATGTAGCAATATTGATCTTAGTGATCCGATGCACCAGATGCGCCAATACCTGTCATTGAACGAACATATTGAGCATCGAAAGCAGCACGCTCTTTCTTAGCACGTGCAGAGTTGTCAGTTACCGAGAATAACCAACAGCAAAGGAATGACAATGGCATAGCAAATAATGCAGGACCATTGAATGGATTGATTGGTGTATCAGAGATTTTTAAAGTATCTACCCAAACTGCTTTAGAAAGAACAATGAGGGTTACTGCTGTTACAAGACCAACAACACCACCAATAACCGCTCCACGAGTTGTTAAGCCTTTCCAGAACATTGAAAGAACAAGAACTGGGAAGTTTGCACAGCAAGCTACAGAGAATGCTAGGCCCACCATGAACGCTACGTTTTGCTTTTCAAACAAGATACCTAAAACCATTGCGAAGATTGCTAAACCAAGTGTCGCAATTTTTGACATACGAAGTTCAGAAGCAGGCGTCGTTTGACCTTTCTTGAATACGTTAGCGTATAAGTCATGAGAGATTGCAGATGCACCTGAAAGTGTTAAACCAGCAACAACAGCAAGAATAGTTGCGAATGCTACTGCTGAAATGAAGCCCATGAATAAGTCACCGCCTAAAGCGTCACTTAAATGCACGGCTGCCATATTGTTACCACCAACAAGCTCAAGTTTGCCTGTTACTGCCATTTTTGCAACATCAAGGAATTGCGGATTGTTTGATACGAAAAGAATCGCACCGAAACCAATAATGAAAGTTAAAAGATAGAAGTAACCAATGAAACCTGTTGCAACCACAACCGATTTACGTGCTTCTTTTGCGTCTTTTACAGTGAAGAAACGCATAAGGATGTGTGGAAGACCTGCTGTACCAAACATGAGTGCCAAACCAAGAGACAAGGCATCAATTGGATTTGCAGCAAGTTTACCTGGCCCCATAATTTTTGCAGCATCGGTCAAGCTGATGTCATGTACTTTACTGAAAACTTCAATTGATTGGCTAAACATGTTGCTGAAGCTGAAACCAACTGCTTTCATTACCATGAATGCCATGAAGGTTGCACCACTAAGTAACATGACCGCTTTGATAATTTGTACCCATGTCGTTGCCAACATGCCACCAAAGATTACGTATGCCATCATCAATAGACCAACGATGACTACCGCAATGTTGTAGTTCAAACCAAATAGTAATTTGATGAGCTGACCCGCACCTACCATTTGAGCAATCAAATAGAATGCCACCACAACAAGTGAACTGATTGCAGCTAAAGTACGTACCGGTTTCTCTTCAAGACGGAATGAAACCACATCTGAAAGGTTATATTTACCAAGGTTACGTAAACGTTCTGCAACCAAGAATAAAACGATTGGCCAACCTACCATGAACCCAAGCGAGTAAAGTAAGCCATCAAAGCCCGAACTAAACACAAGTGCAGAAATACCAAGGAAAGATGCAGCAGACATATAGTCACCCGCAATTGCCAGACCATTCTGGAAACCGCTGATGCCACCACCTGCTGTATAGAAATCTTGTGTTGATTGAGTTTGCTTTGCAGCCCACTTAGTAATGAACAAAGTGAAACCAACAAAAATGACAAACATAATAATGGCATGCCAGTTAGTTGCCTGTTGTTCAGCTTCACCCAGATCTGGACTCGCCATAGCCACTGTTGAATATAGCGATGCTGCTGCTAATAAAGCTTTCGCCTTTAATGAATTCCATTTCATATTAGTGTAGTCCTTTCTCATGCGTGATGGCTTCAACTTCCTTCAACGCTTCTTCACTCAACGGGTCAAGGGTCCTATTTGCGATAAAAGAATACACGCCACATAGTAGGAAAGATAAAACAATAATTCCTAAACCTAGCGGGATTCCCCATGTCGTTACACCACCACTAAACGAACTCATTAAAAATTCTTTGTTGTAGCCTACAAGCAGCATAAAACCCACATAAAGAACTAACATGATGATTGTGAGCGTCCAACTTAATGTACTTTTTTTCTTGACCATCTTTTGAAACTTTGGATTGCGTAGAATCTGTTCTACTTGGTTCTGATCCATAACCAAACTCCTTGCCCTGTGCCCAGCCTTGGCCACTTTTTAATAGTAGTTTCTCAGGATTAAAGTTAGCAAAATTACGTGTAATTCGTAACTTAGACTTTGGTCGTTAAAATTTAATCAATTTATAGCTTTGTTTCTGCTTGGGGTATGATAGGCACAAGGTTTTAATCATGTGAGTCATATGAACAGCTGGCTGATTATTGGGGTACTCACCCTTTATATAGCACTCTTATTTGTTTGTGCTTTTTTTGGTGAAAAGCATGCCAGCCGTTTAAGTACACGTGGCCGCATGTTCTTGTTCAGCTTAACACTCGGCGTTTACTGTTCATCATGGACATTTTATGGCGCAACTGGAGCAGCTGTTCGAGAAGGCGTCATTTTCTTGCCTATTTATTTAGGCCCTCTTTTATTTGTCTGGTTTGGCTATGACATTTGGCGCCGTTTAGGTCGGGTACGTCAGCATCACGCCATTTCATCAATTGCCGACTTTGTTGCGGCACGTTATGGGAAAAGTGGGGTATTAGCATCACTGGTCACCATTTTGGCTGTAATCGCGATTATTCCCTATCTGGCCTTACAGTTACGTGCGATTGCTTTAAGTACTTCTGTCATTATGGAACAGAATGCTCATATCCATACAACCACCAATAGTGTTTTACTTTTAACCAGTGTACTGGCTATTTTGGCCATGATTTTTGGTACAAGGCAAATTGCCAATACTGAGCAACATGGTGGCCTTATGTTGGCCGTCGCATTTGAATCTTTTGTAAAATTATTCGCCCTCATTTGCGTCGCTTTATTTTTTATTTTTGAAACGCCAGCGAATCTCGTACAAGTCACATCAGATGTGAACCAAACCTTTCAGGAAGTTCAACTATTTGGGGTGCCTGAAACATTCTGGATTCAAACCTTATTGGCAGGTTTAGCAATTATCTGTTTACCCCGCCAGTTTCATGTGGCCGTGGTCGAGTTACGTGATGAAAAGCATATTCGTGGTGCGCGTAAATGGTTTGCGGTTTATCTCATTTTAACGATTTTAGCCATTATTCCGATCGCAAGCTGGGCCTTGCATGCAGCACCGAAGTTCTTAACTGTACCCGATGTTGCCGTGTTGTCATTACCACTGAGCTATAACCAAGAAGGGTTAGCTTTACTGGCTTTTTTAGGTGGATTCTCTGCATCGACAGGCATGTTACTGGTTTCGTCAGTTGCCCTATCTATTATGCTTAGTAACGACTTAATTATGCCTGCGCTTTGGCGTTTTAAAGTGCTCTCGCGTCACGATAAACATTTACCCAAAGTTCTTAAATTTAGCCGCCGCATTAGTATTGTTGCAGTGATGCTACTTGGCTTTTTATTCTTCCATTTCTTTAATGATATTAACCAGCTTTCAGTATTCGGCCTCTTGGCTTTTAGCGCGGTTGCTCAATTTGCCCCTGCGCTTATTGGGGGTTTGTACTGGCGTGGCGGAAGCCGTCAAGGTGTCTATGCAGGCCTCATCATTGGATTTTTAATGTGGAGTTATACTTTACTGTGTCCAACGATTTTGCGTAGTTTGCCAGAGGCCTATCAGGAAACTGCCCAAAGTATTTTGCTTTTTGGACCATTAGGAATTAATGCATTACGTCCAGAATCACTTTTTGGTTTTGAATCATTTGCACCTTTAACCCATGGCGTTATTTGGTCACTTGGTCTAAATATTGTTTTATATATCTGGATTTCAAAAATTTATCGACCAAGCGTGGCTGAACAAATTCAGGCAGAAAGCTTTTTCTACTATGAAACTAAGCCCTTGCCATCGCCGCATACCTCTACTGATTTAACCTATTTACCGCACGATGCTGCACGCTTAAAAGTAGGTGACCTGTTCGCTCTTGCCAAAAGAATTACGGGTGAGCAACCAACAACACAAGCATTTGAGAACTTTTGCGAGCAAAATCATCTCACGCTCAACCCAAATAGCATCGCCAACGGCATGTGGTGGCGGTTCACCGAGCAATATCTCGCGGGCATTATCGGAGCTGCTTCTGCACGTACTTTGCTCACTACAGCAATGATTAATAATGGTCTTGCATTAGGACAAGTCGCGAATATTTTAGACCAAGCCTCACAGTGGCAACGTTTCAACCAAAACCTGCTCATGACCATGATTGATCACATGACCCAAGGGGTGAGTGTAGTTGATAAAAATATGTGTTTGGTGGCTTGGAATAACCAATATTTAAAATTATTTGGCTACCCAAAAGATTTAGTCTATGTGGGTTGTCCAATTGCCGATCTGATTCGTTATAACGCTGAGCGAGGCGAATGCGGCCCCGGTTCAGTCGAAGAACATGTTCGTAAACGCTTGCACTGGATGAAAGTCGGAAGCGCGCATGAATTTGAACGAATCCGTAAAGACGGACGCGTTATTCAAATGCGCGGTAATCCTATTTCAGGTGGGGGCTTTGTAACGACATTTGCCGACATTACCCCTTTCCGTACAAATGAGGCAATACTTGAAGCCCGCGTAAAAGACCGAACTCAACAACTTGCCGGTGCTTTAACCGAACAACAGCTGGCACGTGAACAAGCTGATATGGCTAATATGTCTAAAAGCCGATTTATTGCTGCGGCAAGTCATGACTTATTACAACCTATGCATGCTGCTCGTCTCTTTAGTACGGTTCTTGAACAAAGCATTGCGACTGAAGAAGACCGTCAAACTTTGCAACAGCTTGACCGTGCGCTGTATGGTGCAGAAAGTATGCTCTCTGCCCTACTCGATATTGCCCGTTTAGAAGGCGGTAGCATTCAGCCAAAAAGACAGCCTTATCCTTTGCATGATTTACTCAGCGATCTTGAACTACAGTTTAAATCGATTGCTGCTCAGCGAAATATTTCACTCAAAGTTCACGATGTATCGTTCTGGATTGACACAGATCCACAGTGGATTCGACGTATTATTCAAAACTTTGTGAGTAATGCTTTGCGCTATACTGCCAAAGGTCGAGTAATTGTCGGTGTATTACGTTCAGCTCAAAAACCTGATCATATTCGTATTGGAGTCTGGGATACAGGTCCCGGAATTGCCGAAGAACAACGTATTAAACTGTTTCAAGAATTCGAACGCTGTGGGCACTTATCACCGTGGGGTGAGCAAGGTCTAGGCTTAGGCCTCGCGATTGTGCAGCGTATGACAGGTTTGTTGAATTACCCTGTTCATGTCTATTCACAGCTCGATAAAGGCTCCTGCTTTATGATTGAGGTTCCAATCGTAGAAGCACCAAAAGTGATAACTCCAACCGTACAGGCAGTGCCTTTAAAAACTAAAGCCTACCGGATTTTATGTTTAGACAATGATGAAACTATTTTAGAAGGAATGAGTAGCTTATTAGGTCGATGGGGTTATGAGGTTTTTAAAGCCACTGAACCAGAACAAGCACTAGAAATTATTCAAAAAGAGAATATTCAGGTCTGGCTCATCGATCAGCATTTAAATAACAACCAACTCGGTGTCGATTTTATTATGCAAAATCGACAGCATGACGTTCCGGTTGCTTTAATTACAGCGGACTCTCATCCAGAATTACCTCAACAATTGAAAGAACTTAATATCGTTTTACTCAAAAAACCGCTTAAACCAGCCTCTCTAAGAGCATGGCTATCGGGGCTTAAAATTGCCAGCGCGGCAGATTAAACATTTTCCTCTCCCAAGCTTTTTATAGGTTTGGGAGAGTTTTTTTGGCAAAAGTTATAGGTTTAATTTAAGCCAATAGGCAGAACTGCTCAAAAAGTCTTCTTTTGTTGATTAAATAATTGGCCAAACTTTCCAACAGCCCTTTTTCTATGGCAAAGCCCATCTTTTTTGTAAGTGAACACTTGTATACTTAGTTACAATTTAATAAGTATTTGTTTTTTAAAAATATTATCTAGATAAAACCACTATGTACGACTTTAGTCGTATTCTACTTGCATTCTTGATGACACATAACTATTCCAAACGCATTTGATAAATGTATAACCATTTTTTAACCGATTTCTATATTAAGCACCCCTGCTCACGAATTAATGCAAAGGACAATTGCCATGAATATTTCTGATAACAGCCCACAAGGCCAACTCTCATCTCAACAGTTTTATCGTCAATACAGTGCCAATGCTTTACTTCCTGAACTAGATTGGCAAAGTATTTTTCCCAACAGCAAACTGAATGAAGCCCATATCAAGGCATTAAATACGATTTATCAGTGTGCTGTTCCTTTGGCACTTAATATTTTTCATGATTTGAATTTTGATGTATTTGCTCCAGCAGCCTACCATCCACAAGGTTTAGGGCTATTTGATAAATTAGGTCAACAAGAAGAAAAGTTCTTACAAGTCCTTACAGCTGAAAGTGAAAATCTTGATCATGACACACGTCATCAAATCTGGAGCATGTTACTTCGCGGTGGTGCTGTACTTGTTTTCAAAGCTTGGCTTGGTCATGTCAAACACGGAGAAAATCAGTTAGATATGACTCAGTTTGATGAACTCTCTGACTTACTCTTTATTAAAACTCATCCAGATCAACTTGCTGAACGACTACATGTCGATGAAAAAGCAAAACTCGACCATATCTTCTTGATGTATGGCAATGATATTTTCCTTGATCGCTTCAATAGTCTAGAAACAGCTGCACTTTTTGTAGATTTAGGCGTTTATGATGCAGCGTTTTTAAGCTTGCGTGATGACCGCGTGGCTGAATATTTAAAAATGAAAGGTTATGTGACTCAAGATCAAATTGATGATTTGCAATGTGCACTCAATCCCTTGTACTGCGACAGCCTAACACCAAAGCAAGATTGCCTTGCTTAAATGGCACACATAAAAAAGACCTCAACTGAGGTCTTTTTTATTTTTTTAAATTTTCTTATCTTCAATATTTAATGCACTAATTGCCAATACAGCCTGTGTACGATTTTGTACACCTAATTTTCTAAAGATGGCTGTCACATGGGCTTTAATCGTTGCTTCTGAAACATCGAGTTCGTAGGCAATCTGTTTATTTAACAAGCCTTCTGCAACCATCATCAAAACACGGAATTGCTGTGGTGTTAAAGATTGAATACGCTCAGCTAAAGCAGTTTCATCTGCCGCTCTCGGATCAAGATTAAGGTTAGGTGGCAAGTTAGGTGGTAACCAGATTTCACCTTCTAAAACGTGGCGAATCGCTTCACCAATATGACTTGGATGAGCAGATTTAGGAATATAACCCATCGCGCCATGTGCAATCGCACGCTGAATAATTGAAGTTTCTTCATGCGCAGAAACCACAATAATTGGAATAGCTGGATACTGTGCTCGTACATAGACTAGAGCAGAAAAGCCTGAAGCACCCGGCAAATTTAAATCGAGTAATACTAGATCAGGTTCTGCCCCATTTTCCAAACGCTCATAAAACTCATCAACCGAAGCTGTTTCATGAATTTGTGCCTGTGGCAGGCTATAACGTACTGCTTGAATTAAAGCATGACGAAACAAAGGATGATCATCAACGATTAAAATATTCATAAGCGATTAAAGTAATCTTGAGCATAAGTATGGCCTATTGTAACCCTACTATTTAGTTGAAAGATACGTTCATCTTATCCATTTTTATGCAAAATGTTGATAAATGCAGAACTTAGCTAAAATATTCAGATGTTTTTTAACATTTAATCAAAATTAATCTGTTTTTTATATAAGCTTACTTTTTATTATAAAAAATATATCACCAATAATTATATAAAATAAAAACAGCAACTTAGTATAGAAACAAAATATATAAATCCACTATTTATCTTTTATATTTAAAACTGATAAGGTTGACCAATTTCGTTATTTTACAGTTTGCCGTCGTTGTTGATTAATAAGTCCAATCTCTTATTTTAGGCTTAGGAATCAAATTATGACTGGTATCACATCACCAAAACCTTTGAATATTGTTGCTGTTTCTGGTGGCTTAAATACCCCATCTAAAACGGAAAGTCTGGTTCAAGCCATTCTTGATGAGTTAGCCGAAGCAACCGATATTAAAGTTCATTTTATTAAATTAAGCGAAATTGGGCCATTACTAGGTGGTGCATTTTATCGCAACCAACTTCCACAGCGCGTACAAGATGATCTTGCAGCAGTTGAAGCAGCAGATGCTTTAATTGTAGGTACCCCTGTTTACCGTGCCTCTTTTACGGGTCTTTTCAAACATTTCTTCGATTTTGTTGAACAAACTGCATTGGTCGATGTGCCTGTACTTTTAGCAGCATCAGGCGGTAGTGATCGTCACGCACTCGTACTTGAACATCAACTTCGTCCATTGTTCAGCTTCTTCCAAGCACAAACTTTACCAATTGGCGTATATGCAACTGATCGTGACTTTACTCCTGAATATACGGTGAAAAGCGAGCAATTATCAGATCGTATTACGTTAGCAGTGGCCCGTGCATTGCCAATTTTAGAATGGGCGCCAGCGAAAGGTAAACGTGCTGAAGTGATCAAATCTAAGACTCAGCAAGCGAATCAAGAGCTTGGTATTAACAAGCAAATTGAGCAAGAAGAAGTATTACCTTCAGCAGCTGTACCTGATCTTGATGCAGCAGAGTCTCGCTTGCACCACAAGTCTGGCAAATCATTAACGCATGTTGCCTAAGCGCAATATCGCTAAATAAAAATACGAATTGGGAGAGCGTACCATGACGCAATTACAACAACCGATTAAATTTGCTTATTGGGTACCAAACGTAAGCGGTGGCCTTGTCGTAAGTAACATTGAACAGCGTACAGACTGGAGTTACGACTACAATGTTCGACTTGCTCAAGCTGCTGAAAAAAATGGTTTTGAATATGCGCTCACCCAAATTCGTTTTACGGCGGGCTATGGGGCAGAAAACCAGCATGAATCAGTAAGTTTCAGTCATGCATTATTGGCAAAAACTGAAAAACTTAAGGTCATTGCTGCTATTCTGCCCGGCCCTTGGAAACCAGTACTCGCGGCTAAGCAACTTGCAACAATTGATTATCTAACTGAAGGCCGTATTGCCATTAATGTGGTGAGTGGTTGGTTTAGAGGAGAGTTTGATGCGATTGGTGAAGAGTGGCCAGAGCATGATCAACGCTACGTCCGCTCTGAAGAATTTATTCGTACACTAAAAGGAATCTGGACCACTGATAACTATAGTTTTGATGGTAAATACTACCAATTCCAAAACTACACACTTAAACCAAAACCTCTGCAAAAGCCTCATATTGAAGTGTTTCAAGGCGGCAGCTCACGTGCTGCACGTGACATGGCTTCACGTGTATCTGATTGGTATTTCACCAACGGTAATACCGTAGAGGAAATTCAAAAACAAGTCGAAGACATTCGCACTAAAGCTAAAGCCAATAACCATCACGTCAAAATTGGGGTGAATGCGTTCATCATTGCCAGAGATACCGAAGAAGAAGCAAAAGCGGTACTTCAAGAAATTATTGATAAAGCCAACACTGAAGCGGTAAATGCTTTTGGCGATGCAACACGTGAAGCAGGTGCAGCTTCTCCAGAGCAACAAGGTAACTGGGCAAAATCAAGTTTTGAAGATTTAGTGCAATACAACGATGGCTTTAAAACCAATTTAATTGGTACACCGCAGCAAATTGCAGAGCGTATTGTGGCGCTTAAAGATGTCGGTGTTGATTTGATTCTTTCTGGATTCTTACATTTCATTGAAGAAGTAGAATATTTTGGGGAAAAAGTTCTACCACTCATTCGCCAATTAGAACTTCAACAAGAAAAGGAGATAGAAATTCAAGCCAAATCAGCCTAAAAAACTTCATTTAAAGCAGCGCAAGACAATAAAAACAATAAATTAAAAATAAAGACTTATTGGCTCCAAGACTCGGCTTGGAGCCTTTATTTTTTTTAAGATTTCTCAACTTCTCGAATCACTGTTTCAACCGAATAACGGCACCATTTTGAAAGTTTCTCGATAAATTCATTTAATGCTGCGGATTCAAAATGGCTTACGATCATATAGCAAGCATTGCCCATCACTTTAAAGCATTCATCTATTTGTTCATATTGCTTGACCAAATTTTCAATTTCTTCAAAAGCGCGTTGTTCATTTAAATGCAAATGAATAAATTGTTTATGCGAATATTGCACGGCAATCGTGTAATTTTTGATGACACCAGCATCCATTAACTGAGCAATTCGAGCACCCACTGCCTGCCCTGTCCGGTGAACTCGCTGCCCAATTTCTTTATTGGTTAAGCGTGAATCTTGCTTGAGTAATGCAATAATTTTTAGATCAATCGGGTCTAATTCAATATTCATTTTTCATGGCGAAAGAAAACTGGCGGTAATGCTTTCATCTGACTATAGCCGATTTTACCAGCAGAGAATAATCTTGTTTTATCTCATATCAACAAGAGTGATCTCATGAAACAAGCACTATTAGTTATCGATGTACAAAATGATTATTTTAAAAATGGCAAAATGGAATTGGTTGGGCCAGAGCAAGCGCTAGAAAAAATAAAACAACTCGAACAATATTTTAACGAGAAAAACTTGCCAATCATTTATGTGCAACATATTAACCCGCCACAAGCGAGTTTCTTCCAAGAAAATACAGATGGGGTTTTACTTCACCCTGAACTTAGTGCTCACGATGAGTCATTAATCATAACAAAGCATTATCCAAACAGTTTTTTAGAAACCAATTTAGATGAACTTTTAAAAGCACATCAAATTGAGCAACTCGTGATTACAGGTATGATGACTCACATGTGTATTGATTCAGGTACACGTGCAGCCAAAGAACTGGGCTATCAACCAATCTTAATTGCAGATGCCACCGCAACTCGTGATTTAAGCTATGCTGGGAAGACTGCAAAAGCAGAAGATGTACAAACTGCTTTTTTAACTGCCCTTAGCACGTTTGCGAATGTACAAAATACTGCTGATTTTTTAGCAAACTCTTAATAAAGCTTAATAAAAAAGCCCCATTTGGGGCTTTTTTAAAATTAGTTTTGCTTATCGGGATAAACCGTTGCAATGAGCTGATCTACTACAGCAGGTTCAGCCAAAGTTGAAGTATCACCTAAACTATCAAGCTCATTTGCCGCAATCTTTCTTAAAATACGGCGCATGATTTTACCCGAACGCGTTTTAGGTAATGCTGGCGCCCAGTGTAGTGCATCAGGTGAAGCCACAGGCCCAAGCACTTTACGCACCCAATTAATTAACTCTTTACGTAGTTCTTCCGACTCTGGAACACCTGCTTGTAAAGTCACAAAAGTACAAATACCTTGTCCTTTAATGTCATGCGGCATTCCTACTACCGCAGCTTCGGCAACAGCTTCATGCGACACCAAAGCACTTTCAATTTCAGCAGTGCCTAGACGGTGTCCAGAAACGTTTAAGACATCATCAACACGACCTGTGATCCAGTAATATCCGTCTTCATCACGGCGAACGCCATCACCTGTAAAGTAAGTGTTTTTAAAGGTCGAGAAATACGCCTCAATAAAACGGTCTGGGTCACCCCAAATGGTACGCATCTGGCCCGGCCATGAATCTTTAATCACAAGGTTACCTTCAGCAGCACCCTCTAGCTCATTACCTTCGCCATCTACGATGGCTGGTTGAATACCAAATAACGGACGTGTTGCCGAACCTGGTTTTAATGCTGTTGCCCCTGGTAACGGTGCAATTAAAATACCACCTGTTTCAGTTTGCCACCAAGTATCAACAATCGGGCAGCGACCTTCACCAACAACGTTGTAGTACCAATTCCAAGCCTCAGGGTTAATCGGTTCACCGACCGAACCAAGTAACCGCAAGCTACTACGGTTACTTTCACGTACAAACGAATCACCTTCTCGCATCATGGCGCGAATCGCGGTTGGAGCCGTATATAAAATAGAGACTTTATGTTTATCGACCACATGACCAAGACGGGCCCAAGTTGGATACTGAGGTACACCCTCAAACATTAAGGTCGTGGTGCCATTTGCAAGTGGGCCATAGATCAGATAACTATGACCTGTAATCCAGCCTACATCGGCCGTACACCAGTACACATCATCTTGTTTTAGATCAAAGACCTCTTTAAAGGTACTTGTTACATAGACTAAATAACCACCTGTGGTATGCAATACACCTTTTGGTTTACCTGTCGAGCCCGAGGTATAGAGAATAAATAATGGGTCTTCAGCCTTCATCGGTTCTGGAGGACAGTTGGCATCCACTTCCATAATAATGAGGTGATACCACAAATCACGTCCCGGCTTCATTTCGATCGGGTTCGCATTACGGTAAACCACCACTACATTTTCAACACACTCTGTACCCGGCAATTCTAGAGCCAAATCGACATTTTCTTTGAGTGGTAGCAACTTACCAGCACGTAGACTTGAGTCTGCGGTAATCACAAGTTTAGCTTGGCTATCTTCAATACGGCTTGCTAAAGAGTCTGGCGAGAAACCGCCAAATACTACACAGTGAACCGCACCAATACGAGTACAGGCCAACATGGCAATTGCAGCTTCCGTTACCATCGGCATATACAGCACAACACGGTCACCTTTACCAATCCCATATTTCTTTAAAACGTTGGCAAAGCGGCAGACTTCATCGTGTAATTCTTTATAAGAAACGATTTTATGGCGAGAAGGATGGTCACCTTCCCAAATAATTGCAGGTTTATGTGGATGTTCTTTAAGATGCCTGTCTAGGCAGTTTGCTGACACATTCAACTCTCCATCAGCAAACCATTCAATTTTGAAATTGTCTTTGTCAAAACTCGTATTTTTAACTTGGGTAAATGGTTTTATCCAATCGACAATTTTAGCTTGCTCTGCCCAGAATTCATCTGGGTTCTCGATAGAGTGTTGATAACGTTTAAAGTAGTCTGCTTCAACAGTACGAGCTGTTTTTTTAAACTCCTCTGGTACCGGATAGATCTCATTCATACGCAACTTCCTTGATCTTGTGCATCCCATCTCGAGACTGTGGCTATTATTTTACTGGATCTTATTTGCATGCCTTTGCAGTATGATGACTCTTTCAAAGCCCAAACAATGCGACTTTGGTCATATATTAACCACTTACTTAAGCATACGAAATTGTGAATATTTTTATAAAATTAAGTTGATTTAAAACATTTGTCTATAGCTTTTCCTTTTATAATTTTTTCAAGATTTGATGGTTTTGACCATCAACAAAGATTATTTTACCTTTTAGAAGCAGCACAGGAATAAAATAATATGTTTGCCGAAACTCCCTCTTCACGTCCACCTCAAATCCCGTTTAAAGACAGCCCTTTTTCGATTCATGGGCGTTTTAATCGTATGAGCTATTTAGGTGGTTATGGCCTAATTTATTTAGTCACCCTCGCAGGCTATTTCATTTTGGCCTCATTTCTTGGAAGTTTTCAGCTTTCAAGCAATCTGTTTAATTTTGAATTTTATAGCTCTCTTTCTGGAGCCAGTGCTTTAGTAGTCTGGGCTTTTTCGCTGTTTTTAATTTATTTAAATATTGTTCTCGTTGTTCGACGCCTGCACGATCTAAATAAGAGTGGCTGGATGGGATTGCTATTGTTCATTCCAGTTGTTCAATTCTTTTTTATGATTTATTTACTGCTTGCTTCCGGTACAGCAGGTCCAAACGAGTACGGTCCTGTTCGACCAGCAATGTTTATAGAAAAACTGATGGCTTGGCTTATTTTAGTGGCTATTTTAGTTAGCCTCATTTCAACAGCAGGAATTTTTTATTATTTCTCAGGGACCGACAGCCTAGAAACACCGACACAAATCTTACAAAAAGGAACGGAATACTTTTAATTAAAAAACACTTTATTATTCAGATGAACTCATTATAGTAGGCGCACATTTTTATCTCCTACTATGATGAAAGCTGAAAATCGCTTTCATAAATTTTTTTTAATTGAGACTTGTCGTGGCTGATGAACAAAAATCCTTAACGGATGTCGCAAAAAATACAGGCGAACTTTTGCAAGAGGCGGGTACTAAAACCACTCAAACGGTTTTAGCCCATACTGAAAAGTATCATGATGCCTATACCACAATCGATAAAATCGTGGATAGCTTCTGGGAACGTGTGCCTTATATATGTATTGCGATTATCGTTTTTATTATTTTTTGGCTACTGACCAAATTATTTAAGTTCTTTGTTCGTAAAACATTAGAAAACCGCTCTTACACGCGCCAAAACCTAGTGTTGGTCTTAAACCGTGTAGGCAGTACAGCGATTTTATTCTTTGGTTTCTTAATTGCTTTAGTGATCTCGATTCCAGGGTTTACACCAGGGCAACTCATGAGTGCTCTTGGAATTGGTTCTGTCGCTATTGGTTTTGCATTTAAAGATATCTTTCAAAATTTACTGTCAGGCATCTTAATCTTATTAAGCGAGCCATTCCGCATTGGCGATTCGATTGTTGTCAATTCGCTTGAAGGAACTGTTGAAGATATTCAAATTCGTGCAACATTCTTACGCTCACCAGATGGACGCCGTATTGTTATTCCAAACGCAACTGTTTATACGAGTGCTTTAACTGTAAATACTGCTTATCAACAACGACGCTGTGAGTTTGTAGTCGGCATCGGATATGACGACGATGAACAAAAAGCCAAGCAGATTATTTTAGATATTCTTAACAATGACCGAAATGTACTCAGTCAGCCAGCCTTCTCTGTTAACGTAACAGCTTTGGCAGACTTCTCGGTTAACCTTACCGTGCGCTGGTGGATTGATACCACTGAAACTGATATTTCATCATCTACAAGCACCATTCAAGCGCAAGTAAAACAAGCTTTTAATGCAAACGATATTAATATTCCTTACCCAATTCAGGAATTAAAAATGGCTGTAAATCATTTGCCATTGAATGCCGAGAACTCAAACAAATAAACGTCCTAAAATATATGAAATAGACGTTTCAGTTCTTAAAATACGGTTGCCTAAGCTCACAGCTTGGCAGCCGTTTTTTGTGAGCAAATCAACCTCATAAGGGATAAAGCCACCTTCAGGCCCCACGACTACACTACAAGCATGTGGAATATTAACAGGCATGCTGTGCGCGGCATAAGGATGAGCCACATAGGCTGGTGTTTCTTTCGAGATCAAGCTTGGCAGAACGTCTTCAACAAAAGGTTTAAAGCGTTTGTACATGTGAATTTCAGGAACAATCGTGTCACCTGCTTGCTCAAGACCTAAGGTCACATAGTTATCAATTTGCTGTAAAAACGGCGTTTGCCAATAGCTTTTATCTACGCGATAGCTATGAATCAGACTAATCTTTTCAACCCCTAAAGTCACACTGTCCATGATTAAACGACGTAAAACTTTGGGCCTTGGTAAAGCCACAATTAAATGAACCGGAAGCTTTGCAGGGACAGCTTCTTCACTAATAGGTCGTATACAAACTTCTTGCTCGTTAATCGAAACAATTTCCGTCATATAACGCGAACCATTACGAATGCCAACTTTTAGATTTTGGCCAACCGTAATATCAAGATGTTCCCGCAAATGCTGTAATTGGCGCTTTGAGTGAATTGACCATGTATCTGACTGAATATCTTCAGGCTCTAGTAAAACGATATTCATGGTTTGTCGGCCAAATACCGGTTAATTACGCCAATATGTTTTTGCAATGAACCTTGGTTACGTTGTAAGACTTTATGTGCTTGTTCTACTACTTGTTGAGCCTGATCAGGTTCAGCTAAACAAGCCATCCAGATTGCTACAACTTGCTCAGCATCTTGGGCAATGAGCACACCATTTTCATCAATAAACTCATCGACAATGGTTTGGAAATTAAAGTAACGAGGTCCAATGACGGTCGGCACATTTAAAACCATAGGCTCTAAAATATTATGTCCACCACCCGGTTCATTTAAAGAACCGCCCACAAAACACACCTGACTTAAGGCATACCATAACCAAAGCTCCCCCATACTATCGGCTAGATAGACCTGTGTGCTCGTATGAATACTTTGGTTCAAGCTTCTACGATGAGTAATTAAATCTAGGTTTTGGCAAATTTCAAATACTTCATCGAAACGTTCAGGATGTCGAGGTACGACAATACAAACTAACTCTGGATTCGATTTTAAATAAGGCTGAATTGCCTGCAAAATTTGCTGTTCTTCAGATGCATGTGTACTGGCAATTGTCAGGATTTTACGCTGATCCAAATACCATAGCTGATATAACTTTGATGCCTGATTTATAAATGCTTCTGGTGCGTGAATATCAAATTTAATATTTCCCACCACCTGACTTTTTTGTTGATCTAAGCCAAGTTCAACATAACGTTGGCGAGTAGCATTATCTTGTGCCAACACCCAGTCAATTTGTCTCAGCATCCCTGCTGTTAAACCTGTAACTCGACTATAACCTTTAGCTGATTTTTCTGATAACCGCGCATTTAACAATAAGCAAGGTACATGTTGTAGCTTGGCTTGATCAATTAAATTTGGCCAAAGCTCAGTTTCAACCAATGCTAAAAGTTTTGGCTGATACAACTCAAAAAATTGTTTTAAAAGATGCTTTTGATCAACAGGCAAATAAACTGCTTGAAATAAATCTAAATAAGGTGCTTTTAAAAATAATGATTTCGCACGTGCCTGCCCGGTTTTAGTTGTATTAGTAACTAGCACAGGTTGACCTAGTTTAAGATAATGCTCGATTAAAGGCTGCGCAGCATTGGTTTCTCCAACCGAAACAGCATGGAACCAAATTGCTCTCACATTTTTCGGAGATTCAAACGGCCCAAATCTTTCAAGACATTCTTGATTATATAATTCCTGGCTTTCTGCACGTTTTTTTATCCGCCAGTGGTAAAAAGGTTTTAATAAATGGAGTGCGGTGTTGTACCAAAATGGGGTCGCCAAGCGGTTTGCCTCAAATAGTCAAAGTTTAAAACTGGGGAAAATATAACATAGATAGAAAAAATGGCAGAGTTTCGATACCTAAACTCTACCATTACAAGGAAAAGCGATTTACTAAGTTCAGAAATGAACGAGGTCAGTAAATCATCTGTTCAAAAAATTACGAAGCTTCTAGCGTTGGATAGTCTGTATAACCTTCAGCACCTTTAGCGTATAAAGTTGTTGGTTGAAGCTCATTTAAAGGTAAGTCTTGCTCTAAACGCTGTAAAAGATCTGGGTTTGCAATATATGCTTTACCAAAAGATACTGCGTCAGCTTCACCATCACGCAAAATACGTTTTGCTGACTCTGGTGTTAGGTTCTCATTCGCAATCCATACACCATTAAATTTTTCGCGAAGTTTAGGGCTAATACTGTCAGCAGCTTCGTATTCACGAGAGAAGATGAAAGCAACATTACGTTGGCTCAGTTGTTCAACCACATAACCAAACGTTGCTAACGGGTTTTCATCACCCATATCGTGTGAATCACCACGTGGTGCAATATGCACACCTACTCGGCCAGCGCCCCACACTTCAATAAATGCATCAACGACTTCTAATAGTAAACGTGCGCGGTTTTCAACAGGACCGCCATATTCGTCATCACGTTGATTCGTATTGCTTTGAAGGAACTGGTCAATTAAATAACCATTCGCTGCGTGTAATTCAACACCATCAAAACCAGCTGCTTTAGCTAATTCTGCTGAATGTTTATATTGAGCAACAACCTCTTTCACTTCTTCAAGTGAAAGTGCACGCGGTTTTACATACGGACGTTTAGGACGTAATAAACTCACTTCACCCGCAGGTTGAATCGCACTTGGTGCAACAGGAATATCACCATCTAAAAGTTCAGGATGCGAAATACGCCCCACATGCCAAAGCTGAGCTACAATTTTTGAACCTTGAGCATGAACTGCCTCAATAATTTTATTCCAAGCTTGTGCCTGTTCTTCTGACCATAATCCTGGGGTTTCTGCATAACCCACAGTTTTTGAACCAATCACTGTTGCTTCAGTCAAAATAAGACCAGCATTTGCACGCTGTTGATAATATTCAACCATTAAATCATTCGGTACTCGGCTTTCACCACTACGCGCACGCGTTAATGGAGCCATTACCAATCGATTTTTGATTTCAAAATCACCAACCGTTAAAGGAGTATTGAGTTCAGCCATAGTCGCCTCGACTTACACTTTATATTGTTAAAGTGTTTGTTTTAAATGTTCGATATATTGCTGAATCAAAGCTTCGTTACGTGAAAAATAAGACCATTGACCATATTTTTGGACCTGAATCAGGCCCGCCTGTTGTAAAACAGACAAATGATTCGACATTGTAGACTGAGCTACTTTACCCAATCGCTCAATATGACCTGCACAAACACCTTTCTCAAAACTACCACCACACTCTTCCACGGGTAAATAATGCGCAGGTTCTTTCAACCATTGCAAAATCTGCCGACGTAGCGGATTGGAAAGGGCTTTGCTAATTGCATCAATATCCATAGGCTCAACACGTCTTTTAAACGAACAAAGCTTTATTCAGCATTTCGAAAACATCATATCGCATTTCTGCGATATTCATATCCATTTTTTTCGATATTCATATCGCATTTTTTCGATTAACATTCGAAGGCTGAACTGCTTTGCCGTTTTAATCGCTAAAAATCCAAGAGTTCTACATATTCATAGATGAACTGTATTTAAACTAAAAGTTCAGCAGACTCTTATAAACCTTGTTTTAAGCTCGCCTCAATAAAGCGATCAAGGTCACCATCAAGAACAGCACCTGTATTAGAGTTTTCAACACCCGTACGTAAATCTTTAATACGTGAATCATCTAATACATACGAACGAATTTGGCTTCCCCAACCAATATCAGACTTCGAGTCTTCTAGCGCTTGAGCTGCTTCATTACGTTTTTGCATTTCCAATTCATACAATTTCGCACGTAACTGTTTCCATGCGTGGTCACGGTTAGCATGTTGCGAACGCTGGTTCTGACACGCCACCACAATACCTGTTGGGGTGTGAGTCAAACGAACGGCCGAATCGGTTTTGTTAATATGCTGACCACCTGCCCCAGATGCGCGGTAAGTATCTGTACGAACATCAGAAGGATTAATATCAATTTCAATATTGTCATCAACTTCTGGTGAAATAAATACCGCAGAGAATGAAGTATGACGGCGGTTACCACTATCAAATGGTGATTTACGAACTAAACGGTGTACACCCGATTCAGTACGTAACCAACCATAGGCATATTCACCTTCAACACGAATCGTTGCAGATTTAATACCAGCTACGTCACCATCAGATACTTCCATGAGCTCTGCTTTGAAGCCATGACGTTCAATCCAACGCATATACATACGTAATAGCATAGATGCCCAATCTTGTGCTTCGGTACCACCGGAACCTGATTGAATCTCGACATAGCAAGGATTCGGATCCATTGGGTTGCTAAACATACGACGGAATTCAAGTTTAGCCAGCTCATCTTCAGCAGCATTAAGCTCTGACTGAACATCTTCAAGCAAGCTTTCATCATCAGCTTCTACAGCCAAATCTAACATCGCTTTTGCATCTTCAAGTTGTGTTGACAACCCATCTAATACATTAATAACGTTTTCTAGTTCGCCCTTTTCTTTCGCCATTGCCTGAGCACGGCTTTGGTCGTTCCAGATCGCAGGGTCTTCTAACTCACGTAAAACTTCTTCTAAACGTTCTTTTTTCAGATCGTAGTCAAAGATACCCCCGTAGTGTTTGGCTACGATCAGTTAAGTCTTTCAATTGGTTTAGATAAGGATTAATTTCCACGCGAGTGTTCCCATAAGAGCAGATAAACAGGCAATTATTTTAGCATAGCTGCGGTTATCTTCGAACCTGCTTTGTATTTCTCATCATATTTCACTCATCTGATTTCTAATTTTTCTTCAGTTCATTTTAAGTTTAACCAGTAACATCCTCATACAAAATTGGGTACTTTTCCAGCATTTCTGAATTTCTACACAAAATCTCCTCATTTTTAATAAAATAAAACATTATGTTTTTTAATTTGTAAATCAAATATTTAAGTTGATCAAATTTACAAAAAAAGCACATAGTTACAGTGCAGTTACTTGTGCAAGATTGACGGTAAATGATTTTGCTCTAGACTTAAAGTTGTAACAAAACATTTATAAAATCGTTTTTAGAGGGGAGAGATTCCATGAAAAAACTAGCAATTGCATCAGCTCTTTTATCTGCACTTGCAGTAAGTGGCGCAGCAAACGCTTACCAAGCTGAAGTTGGTGGTTCTTACAATTATCTTGATCCAGACAACGGCAGCAGCGTAAGTAAATTCGGTGTTGACGGGACTTATTACTTTAATCCTGTTCAAACTCGTAACGCTCCACTTGCTGAAGCGGCATTCTTAAGCCGTGCAAGTAATGTTAACGCACTTATCAACTATGGCGATAACAGCGGTACAAAAGACACTCAGTATGGCGTAGGTGTTGAATATTATGTTCCTAACTCAGATTTCTACCTTAGCGGTGATGTAGGTAGAAACGAGCGTAAAATTGACAACATAAATTACGACCAAAAAGTTACGACTTATGCGGCTGAAGTAGGTTATTTACCAGCTCCAGGTTTGTTACTTGCGCTAGGTGTTAAAGGTTACGACGAAAAAGACGGTAAAGACGGCGCTGATCCAACAGTACGTGCTAAATACGTTACTCAAGTAGGTCAACATGACGTGAACCTCGAAGCGTTCGGTGCGTTTGGTGACCTTGACGAATATAAAGTTCGTGGTGACTACTACATCGATAAAACTTTAAGTCTTGGTGTGGATTACTACAACAATGACTTAACTGATAAAGATGAATTTGGTATTAATGCTAAAAAATTCTTAAATCAACAAGTAAGTCTTGAAGGACGTATTGGATTCGGTGACAACGACAACACTTATGGTGTTCGTGCAGCATACCGCTTCTAATCTCATCTAGAAGTTTATAAAAAAATCCGCTCAATTGAGCGGATTTTTTTATTGATTTAAATGCACAATTCGCAGTTGTAAACTCACGTTCCCATTAAAAACATTACGGTCTATTTCATAAACTAGATGTACATGATCACGCATCGGATCAAATTCAAATCGACCTGCTGCATTAAAAGCAATTGCATCGAAACTATAGTGATCTAAAGCCAATTTCAGCTTTAAATGGGTCTCTTTAAGCCAACGAAAATCGATGACTTTAAAATTTCCTTCAAACTGAGGTAGCGGAAATTTTTGCCCCCAAGGTCCTAACTGCTCAATCCAGTTCAAGGTATCTAACTGCAAAGCCGAAACTGGTAATTCTCCATCTGTCCATAATGTAGCCTGAAAGATGGATTCATCCATCGCCGCTACACAGTCATTAAATACTGTTTTAAAAACCTCAAAATTTTCTTTACGTATCGTTAAACCTGCTGCTGCCGCATGTCCGCCAAAATGGCTCACCAATTCGGGGTGTTGTTCAGCGACCTCTTCAATCATATCTCGAATATGCACGCCATCAATTGAACGCGCAGACCCTTTAATATGAATACCATCTTCATCTGGTGCAAAAACTATTGTTGGTCGATGGAACTGTTCTTTTAAACGCCCTGCCACAATCCCAATCACGCCTTGATGCCAACTCTCTTCAAATAGTACAAGAGCTTGTGGAATATCTTCTTTTGAGAGTTGCAAGCTATCTAAAGCAGATAAAGCTTGTTGCTTCATCTCCCCTTCAATTTGCCGCCGCTCTATATTTAACTGATTTAATTGTTGAGCAATCGGGTAAGCCGTTTCCATTGAATCCGCTAATAAACATTCAATACCGATTCGCATGCTCTCCATACGCCCAGCAGCATTAATACGCGGACCTAAAACAAAACCTAGGTCTTGTGCACGCAAAGACGATGCCTCTCGACCAGCAATATCCAATAAAGCCAATATTCCGACCCGACATTGATGTTGCTGAATACGCTTCACACCTGCATCCACTAAAATGCGGTTGTTATAATCGAGTACAGCAACATCCGCATAAGTTCCCAAAGCGACTAAATCTAGATAATGAGTGACTTTACTTGTGCTTTTACCTTGTCTGCTACGTAAACTTGCCAAATTGGCCAGCACATAAAATGCAACACCAACCCCAGCAAGCGCTTTACTTGGAAAATCACAACCTAACTGATTGGGGTTAACCACCGCTTCTGCTGGAGGTGTTTCTTTAGTTGTTAAATGATGATCTGTAATAATGACCTTCAGCCCCAAGGCATGGGCCGTATCAACCCCAGCATGGCTGGAAATGCCATTATCTACAGTAATCAATAAATCAGGGTGATAAGTTTGATGAGCAAGCTCTGCAATTGCAGGCGTAAGCCCATAACCGTACTTAAACCGATCGGGAACCAAATAGTCGACTTGTGCACCCATATCGCGAAGTACGAGTACCATTAATGCTGTGCTGGTTGCACCATCTGCATCATAGTCACCAACAATAACGATTTTTTTCTGCTCATCAATGGCTTGATCTATTAATGCTACAGCGGTTTCTAAACCTTTGAGCGCTGGAGCAAGTAAATTCTTAAGTTTTAGCTCGAGTTCTTGTTCTGATTGCACTCCACGTCTTGCTAAAATCTCGGCAATAAACGGAGGCACGCCTTGAAACTGTTCAGGGCGTGTCAATAAAGGTCTTTGTTTGATTTGTATTTTTGTCATTTAAGGCATCAGTCGGTGCAGCGTCCATTGACCGTCGATTTTTTCATAACTCAAGCGGTCATGTAAACGATTTGGTCGCCCTTGCCAGAATTCATAATAATCCGGTTGCAGACGATAGCCTCCCCAGAACTCTGGCTTATCAAGCACATCAAGGCTTTCGACTTGCTGTTGTAAGTCATGAAAACGCTGCTGTAACAGTTCTCGGCTTTCAATCTTACCACTTTGTGGAGTACTGATATGCGCTGCAATCTGGCTATCACGTGGTCGTTTAAGATAGTAGTCTGTAGATTCCTGTTCAGGAATTTTAACAACATGACCACCAACTCTCACCTGACGCTCTAGACTTGGCCAATAAAATAATAATTCAGCATAAGGGTTTTCTGCCAAATCTATACCTTTCTGACTGTCATAGTTAGTATAAAAATCATAGCCAGCTTCTGTAGCACCACGTAACAAGACTGTTCGAACATGTGGTCTACCATTCGCATCCGCTGTTGCTAATGACATGGCATAGGGTTCATGCAAATTGGCTGCTAAAGCATGGTTAAACCAACCAAGAAACTGCTGATGAGGGTTTGATTCAACCTGCCCCTCATGCAACTCACCTTGCTCATAGCTCAAGCGTAATTCACTTAAATCTTTAATGACATCACTCATGCCATGCACCTTATGCAACTTGTGCTTGTGAACGAACTGAATCTGCTAAATGCTGAGCTAAAGCATTCACTTCTTGCTCATCATCACCTTCAACCATGACACGAATCACAGGTTCCGTTCCTGACTTACGAATCAAGATACGGCCTCGGCCTTTGAGTTGCGCTTCTGCTTTATCAAATTCAGCAACCAATGCTGGAATCGAATATGGATCAAGCATTTGTTCTAAACGTATATTTAAAAGAACTTGTGGGAATAGTTTAAAGTCTTGAACCAATTCGTGAAGAGCCTTATTTTGCTCGACCATTACAGTTAAAACTTGTAGGGCGGCAATAATCGCATCACCTGTCGTACTCTTGTCTAAAGTTAGAATATGACCAGAAGGTTCACCACCTGTCATCCAACCATTTTCATCTAATGCTTGTAATACATAGCGGTCACCGACTTTTGCACGAACAAAACTAACATTTGCTTTTTCAAGTGCAACTTCAAGTGCCATATTACTCATGACAGTACCAACAACGCCCACAGGTTTTTTCTGAGTCTGAGTTGCCAAAATATATAAAATATGGTCACCATCAATTAAGTTACCAAACTTATCGACCATCACCACACGGTCAGCATCGCCATCAAAAGCAATCCCTAAATCTGCTTGATGCTCAACCACTGCTTTTTGCAAGTGTTCGGGATGTGTTGAACCACAGTTTTCATTAATATTTAAACCATCTGGCTCATTATATAAGGCTACTACTTTAGCGCCTAGTTCACGAAAAACCGAAGGACCAACGCTATAGGCTGCTCCATGAGCACAATCCACAACAATTTTTAAATTATTTAAATCAAAATGATATGGGAATGTAGATTTACAAAACTCGATATAACGGCCATTCGCATCATTTACACGAACGCTTTTACCCAAGTTTGCAGTGTCCTCAATTAATAAATCTTTTTCTAACTCGCGATTAATTTCTTCCTGTAAGGAATCTGGTAGTTTTTTACCTTCACTTGAGAAAAATTTAATCCCATTATCATAATATGGATTATGTGAGGCAGATATAACGATGCCCGCATAGGCATGTAAAGCACGTGTAAGATGCGCAATTGCTGGTGTCGGCAATGGACCAAGTAAGTGAACGTATACGCCAGCAGCGTTTAATCCAGCCTGCAATGCAGCCTCTAAAATATAGCCAGATAAACGAGTGTCTTTTCCTAATACAACAAGCGGTTTATTTTTTGGACTCGTTCGCTTTAATACCTTCCCTGCAGCAAAGCCTAATTTTAAAGCAAACTCTGGTGTAATAGGCGTTTGCCCAAATTTTCCACGAATACCATCCGTACCAAAATAACTCATAGCTTATCTCATTTTTACGCCACTTCAGGGGTGGCTCACTTCATATATGGCAATTCCGCCATATTTCTTTTCGTCAGATTTACTTTACACCAAAAACAAAAAGCCGTCAGTGTAATGACGGCTTTCTTCATTGTTTTGGTTACCAAAATCTAACCAACACGATAGTTTGGAGCTTCTTTAGTAATCGTTACATCATGAACATGCGACTCAGACATACCTGCTGAAGTAATTTTCACAAATTTCGCATTTTGGCGAAGATCTTCAATCACAGCTGAACCGGTATAACCCATTGATGAACGTAAACCACCCATCATTTGATGAACGATGTTACCCATTGGGCCTTTATAAGGAACACGACCTTCAATTCCTTCCGGTACTAACTTTTCAGCGCCCGCTTTTGAGTCTTGGAAATAACGGTCAGCAGAACCTGTTGCTCCCGCCATTGCACCTAATGAACCCATACCACGATATGCTTTGTAGTAACGACCTTGGAAAAACTCAACCTCACCAGGCGCTTCTTCAGTACCAGCTAGAAGAGAACCAACCATGATGGTGCTTGCACCCGCACCGATCGCTTTTGCCATATCGCCAGAGAAACGGATACCGCCATCTGCAATTAAAGGAATTTGATCTTTTAGTGCGCTAGCAACGCTGTCAATCGCAGAAATTTGTGGCATACCAATACCTGCCACAATACGAGTTGTACAGATAGAACCAGGACCAATACCCACTTTTACAGCATCTGCACCTGCATCTAATAATGCTAATGCAGCATCACCAGTTGCAATATTTCCACCAATCACTTGTACTTGAGGGAAGTTTTGTTTCACCCAACGTACACGTTCAATTACACCAGCTGAGTGACCGTGTGCTGTATCAACAACGATTACGTCAACGCCGGCTTCAACCAACGCTTCCACACGACTTGGTGTATCAGCACCTGTACCTACCGCAGCACCAACACGTAACCGACCAAGATCATCTTTACAACTGTTTGGATAGCTTTCAGCTTTGCGGAAGTCAGTCACTGTAATTAAGCCTTTTAGTTCGTTGCTCTCGCCAACGACCAAGACTTTTTCAATACGGTGTTTTTGCAATAATGCTTGAATATTTTCTTTAGACTCGCCTTCACGTACAGTGACTAAACGATCTTGGCCTGTCATGATGTTGCTAACAGGTTGTTCTAAATTAGTTTCAAAACGCGTATCACGGCCTGTCACAATACCAACAACCTTGCCGTCTTTAACAACAGGTACACCGCTAATGTTATTAGCAGTGGTAATTGCAATCAGTTCACGTACTGTAGTTTCAGGCGTTACAGTGATAGGGTCTTTCACCATACCCGCTTCGAATTTCTTTACACGGCGTACTTCTGCAGCTTGAGCAGCAATATCCATGTTTTTGTGCAAAATCCCGATACCACCATTTTGTGACATCGCAATCGCCATACGTGACTCAGTCACTGTATCCATTGCAGCTGAAACTAATGGGATATTTAAATGAATGCCGCGAGTTAAACGTGTCTTTAAAGAGACATCTTTTGGGAGAACAGTAGAGTAGGCAGGAAGTAATAAGACATCATCGAAGGTTAGCGCTTCTTGAACGATGGTCAGCATAACAATCTCACTGGTAAATTCCGTGAGCTATTATAAACAAATTTCAATGCAATTTTCATATTATCTTTGCCTTTTTCAGCAATAGATGTAGAGCTGCTCTAAATAATTCCCACTTATTATAGTTTTAACGTTATTTTTTAATCTATGTTTTTGCAACCCAGAATTTTATCTGGGTTGCTCATTAGAGATCATATTTAGGCGGGGCAACTAAAAACTTGTTCTGTCATTAAGTCGACACCACAAGGTAAAGTCTCAATCCAGTCCAAAAACTGATTAATCATTTCTTTGCCCATAAATGGACTGCCATGCTGTGGAACAATCATTTCAATATCCATCTGGCGAACCATTTTAACCCATAAGCGGATGACCTTATTGGAACACATATAGCGTTGGTGAAAAGCTTTCATTTTTAGAACATGCGTATCGAAATCTGTTAAAGGTTGGTTAGCATCCTCAACTATCGAAGCGCCCATATCACCAGAAAATAAAATTTTGGCGACTGGATCATAAAACTGAAAATTACCTACCGAATGTAGAAAATGGGCTGGGACTACCACAAGTTTTGATTCCCCCAATTGAATCACTTGGCCACGGTCAGGTAATTCAATAAGACGGTCTTCCCAATTACCTTTCATACGTTCACTCATAAATGAGGAATTTAGGTGCGGTAGAAAACGTGCCCATAATTTTGACGCCACCACTTTAGCATCGGTATAGACCAACCAGCGTGGCATTGAGGTAATAATGTCCGGATCCTGATGAGAAGCCAACACATAGTCGAGATTTTTCAAGCGTGTATATTTATTTAATTCCATGGTCAACGGAACATAGGTCAAATCACCACCTGGATCGATTACAGCAGCGCGCTCATGATCAATAATTAAAAATTGATTGGCTTGTATACCTTCCCCTTTAACCAAACTGGTAAAACTAATACATTTATGAATGCCATTATCAAATAATATCTGCGAAGTTGTTTTTTCAAACCCCATACAATTCCCCAAAAAAACTTTAAATATTAGATATTTTTATATCCATAATAAAATAAAGGGATTCGACCACTCTTGCAATGAATTGCTTTATTTTTCTCATAATATTTTAAAATAGCTTTTGCTTTTCTTATTTTAGAAATGAATTATCAATAATTTTGGTAGCCTCAACAACTCACGCCAAATTAACTTCACAGTGAAATTTAACTACTAAAATGACCTACAAAAAAACGCACTCGAATTGAGGGCGTTTTTTGGACAGCTTTAAATGCTTTAGAAGAAGTAATGCTGTACCAAAGTAGAGACACCTACAATTAAGAAAATAGCAGCACCAATTTTATGAATGAGTGAGATAGATAAGCGTTCAGCTAATTTATTACCAATAAATACAGCGGGTGCATTGGCAATCATCATACCCAACGTTGTACCTAGCATCACCCAGAAAATGCTGTCGTAACGTGCAGCTAAAGCTACTGTTGCAATCTGCGTTTTGTCACCAATTTCTGCTAAGAAAAACAAGATAAAGGTTGCACCAAAAACACCAAATTTTTGCCATCTGTTAATGCTATCAGTTTCATCATCTAACTTATCTGGAATAAGCATCCAGAACGCCATACCAATAAAACCACCCGCAAGTACCCAAACCAAGATTTCGGGACTCAAAACCGTCGTAATCCACTGTCCAAGCACAGCAGAGATACCATGATTAATTAAAGTCGCAAAAAGAATCGCAATGAGAATAGGGATTGGCTTACGGAAACGTGCAGACAGTAAAAGAGCTAACAATTGAGTTTTATCGCCCATTTCAGCTAGGGCAACGATCGAAGTAGAAATCAGAAATTCTTGCATGTCGTTTCTCTGGCTAGCATAAATGCCCATGACCTACCCCTCCTGCTAGCCAAATATCTGCAGAGTGGTAAATCAAAGGTCTTGCCAACTCAGAAACGATGAGACGTTTAAGCTATGATGACCATGTTCTGTTGAACAATTATGTTGATCATCACCTATTCATTCAGAAATGAATAGCGGCTACTCCCCAATGAAGTATGTGCTCATTATATTCGAGGAGTTCCATTTTTCAAACAAAAAATTTTATCCATGCCCACACTAACAGTCGACCTAAGCCCAATAATAAAGCTAAACAAATACTAAAATTAATAAACCCAACATTGTTCATGCCAGCTATATGTTGTGATTGAAATTCAAATGGCAAAATAAGCGTTGCCACAAATACTTCCAAACCCATTGCCACGTAGGTCATCCACTCCCAAGGAAAGTGCAAAAGACTGACCCATAATCCCATCAATAAAAATACAACCAACAGAATCAGCAACATGATTTTTAAAAAACCCACCATTTATTATTTCTCCTTTGTCTAAAACGAGAAATTTTTCCTCTCTCGATCACTCCCTCTTTATCTTTAGATTAACCTAAAATCAATTAAATTAAATACCAAAATAAAACCCCGCCGAAGCGAGGTTTTAATGATTCATTTCAAAATATTAGATTAATAAAGTACGAATATCTTTAAGAAGTTTCGTAAGTTTATTGGTAAAGCGAGCGGCATCTGCACCATTAATTACACGGTGGTCATAAGACATCGACAACGGCAACATTAAGCGTGGGTCAAAGTCTTTACCATTCCAAACCGGTTGCATCGTTGCAGGTGAAATACCCAAAATCGCAACTTGTGGCCAGTTTACTAGTGGTGTAAAGGATGTACCACCAATCGAACCTAAGCTTGTAATCGTGAAGTTCGCACCTTGTAAGTCTTTCGGTGTTAATTTCTTATCACGTGCTTTTTGACCTAACACACCTAATTCAACTGCAATTTGCTTAATTGATTTTTGGTCTGGGTTACGAAGTACTGGCACAGTTAAACCATCAGGTGTTGCTACCGCAATTCCCATATGGATTTCATTGCGCAAGAGCACTGATTTACCGTCATCAGATAGATGACCTGCAAACTCACGCTCTTCTTTCAACAAATGCGCAACGGCTTTGATAATGAATGCCATAATCGTCAGGCTGATACCTTCTTTTTTGAAGTTGCCTTTCAGCTCATTACGCCAATCTTCTAACTCAGTAATGTCAGCCAAATCAAACTGGGTGACTTGCGGAATAAAGTTGTTCAATGACAATTGCGGAATTGATACTTGCTGCAAACGCGTCAGTACTTTTTCTTCCACGCCACCAAACGCAGTGAAGTCAGGAAGCTTTGGCAAACCCGAAACTGCTGGTGCAGCCGCAGCTACTGGAGCTGCTTGTGGTGCAGTTAAACGAGTCTTCACATAAGCAAAGATATCTTCTTTAATCACACGACCATGTTCACCAGAAGTTTTAACTTGTGATAAAACCACACCAAGTTCACGAGCAAGCTTACGAACAGCAGGGCCAGCATAAACTTTAGCGTTTTCAGCTTCTTGCTCTTTCGTTAACTTATCACTACCAGAAACTGGAGCAGATACAGCCTGAGTCGGAGCAGGAGCCGCCACTTTAGGTGCTGAAGCTTGTGCTGCCGGAGCTTCTGCTTTTGGCGCTGGAGCTGCTGCAGGTGCTTGGCCTTCCGCCTCAATTGTTGCAAGCAAAACACCTTGTGAAACTTGTTGACCTGCTTGCAAGTGAATCGCTTTCACAACACCAGCAACAGTACTTGGAACTTCTACAGTTGCTTTATCAGACTCAACCACAACAAGGCTTTGGTCTACATCAACTTTATCGCCAACTTGTACCAAAATTTCAGCAACAACTGCTTTATCTACGCCCAAATCAGGAACGTTAATATCAACTGGTCCAGATTGAGTAGCAGCCGCAGCTACAGTTTCTTGTTGAACTGGTGCAGGCGCTGCCACTGAAGCTGCTGTAGAAGCAGGAGCTTCAACTGGTGCACTTGATGCAGATGTTGTTTTCACTTTAATGAGCACAACACCTTCTTTAACTGTATCGCCTTCTTTAACTTGAATGCTTTCTACAGTACCCGCAACACTGCTTGGTACTTCTACAGTTGCTTTGTCAGATTCAACCACAACGATGCTTTGCTCAACATCGATTTGCTCGCCAACTTTTACTAAAATTTCACCAACAAGTGCTTTTTCAACACCAATATCAGGAACTTGAACTTCAACCACTTGACTCGTGGTTGCCACTGCTGGTTGTGCAGCAGTTGAAGCCTGTTGTACCGCTGCCGGCGCTGCTGTTTGTTCAGCTGCTGGAGCAGGTTTTGCAACTTCTTCTGCTTGAGCTACAGGTACATTACCTTCAGCTTCAAGTTCAAACAATACCGTACCTTCAGTTACGCTATCGCCTTCCTTGATTAAGATACTTTTTACGACACCTGCTGAAGTGCTAGGCACTTCAACAGACGCTTTATCTGACTCAAGCAAAACAAGGCTGTCATTTTCAGCAATGCTGTCACCAACTTTTACCAAAATTTCAGCAACAACTGCTTTATCTACGCCAATATCAGGGGTCTTAATTTGCATGCTTAGTTCCCCTCACCTGTTTGCGCTTCATGGTATTCAGCAACTGCTTGAACTTCTGGATGTGCTTGTGGAGCCCATGCCACTGGACGATCAGTGTCTAACTCAAAGTTAGAAATTGCATCTTTAACTAAACGTGCATCTACTTCACCTTCGTCAGCTAATTTTTTCAAAGTAGCAACAACGATATGTGCAGCATCAACACCAAAGAAACTACGCAAGTTAGCACGTGTATCTGAGCGACCATAACCATCTGTACCCAACGCAACAAATGGACGACCATCTGGAAGATAAGCACGGATTTGTTCGCTATACGCACGCATATGGTCTGTTGCCGAAACAACAATACCTTCTGTACCGCGCAATTGTTTAGATACCCAAGACTCTTTCACTTCTTCAGTAAGTGGGTGTAAGCGATTGTATTCTTCACATGCCATACCATCACGCGACAACTCATTGAAGCTTGTTACACTCCAAACGTTTGAATGGATTTGGTATTCATCACGTAAGATTTTTGCAGCTTTGATCACTTCACGAAGAATTACACCTGAACCCATCAATTGGACAGTTGCTTTTTCATCTTTTTCGAACAAGTACATACCACGTTTAATGCCTTCCTCAGCGCCTTCAGGCATTGCAGGATGCTCGTAGTTTTCGTTCATTACAGTGAGGTAATAGAACACACGCTCTTGGTTCACATACATACGTTGTAAACCGTCATGAACGATTACAGCTAACTCATAACCAAAACATGGGTCATAAGATACACAGTTAGGAATCGTGTTCGCCAAGATATGTGAATGACCATCTTGGTGCTGTAAACCTTCACCGTTCAATGTGGTACGACCAGCAGTTGCACCTAACAAGAAACCTTGAGCTTGTGCATCACCTGCAGCCCACGCAATGTCACCAATACGTTGGAAACCAAACATTGAGTAGTACATGTACATCGGAATCATTGGCAAGTTATTGGTTGAATAACTTGTTGCCAACGCAGCCCATGCGCTCATCGCACCAGCTTCGTTAATCCCTTCTTGAAGCATGTGACCGTCACTTGCTTCACGGTAATGCATTAACTGTTCTTGGTCTTCTGGGGTATATTTTTGACCGTGAGCAGCATAAATACCAAGCTGACGGAACATACCTTCTAGACCAAAAGTACGCGCTTCATCTGGAACGATTGGTACTACGCGGTCTTTAATTGCTTTTTCTTTAAGTAAAGCAGCAATTAAACGAACCATCACCATAGTGGTAGATTGCTCTTTACCACCTGAACCGTTTAATACTGCATCAAATACAGATAATTCAGGAATCGCTAGAATTTCACTCTCTTTACGACGTGCAGGTAGATAACCACCTAATGCTTCACGACGCGCTTTCATGTACTTCATTTCTGGAGAGTTTTCACTTGGGCGATAGAATGGAAGCTCTTCTAATTGATCATCTGTAAATGGCAGGTTAAAACGGTCACGTACATATTTTAAAGAATCGATCTGCATTTTTTTGATTTGGTGAGTTTTATTCACCGCTTCAATTTCTTCAGACAAACCATAACCTTTAACAGTTTTCGCAAGAATAACTGTTGGTTGACCTTTGGCTGTCATTGCTTCTGCATAGGCAGCAAAAACTTTGTACGGGTCATGACCACCACGGTTAAGATTATCGATGTCTTCATCGCTTAAATCTTTTACAAGTTCCGCAGCTTCTGGGTACTTACCAAAGAATTTCTCGCGTGTATATGCACCACCTTTCACTTGATAGCGCTGGTATTCGCCATCAACTGTTTCTCCCATTACCGCTTTTAAAGCGCCTGTGCTGTCTTTTGCAAGTAGCGGATCCCAATGACGACCCCATACCACTTTAATGACACGCCAGCCCGCACCACGGAATAAAGATTCTAATTCTTGAATGATTTTACCGTTACCACGTACAGGGCCATCTAGACGCTGTAAGTTACAGTTAACAACCCAGATCAAGTTATCAAGTTTTTCACGACCAGCAAGTGAAATTGCACCAGTACTTTCTGGCTCATCCATCTCGCCATCGCCAAGATATGCCCAGACTTTACGATTTTCTTCTTTGATCAAACCACGATTCATCAAATATTTTTGAATGTGCGCTTGATAAATCGACATGATTGGACCAAGACCCATTGATACAGTTGGGAATTGCCAATAGTCCGGCATTAAATATGGATGTGGGTAGCTTGGTAAACCGTTACCGCCAACTTCACGGCGGAAATTACTTAACTGTTCTTCAGTCAAACGCCCTTCAAGGAATGAACGAGCATAAATACCAGGAGCACAATGTCCTTGGTAATAAATCATATCTCCGCCAAAATTATCGCTGTTTGCGCGGAAGAAATGGTTAAAACCTACGTCATATAATGTTGCACTTGATGCGAAGCTCGCCAAGTGTCCACCTAAATCATCACCTGTTTTATTCGCACGAAGTACCATTGCTAAGGCATTCCAACGAATCAATGCACGAATACGGCGTTCCATATCTTGGTCGCCTGGCATTGCAGGTTGTTCTTCAACAGAAATTGTATTTAAGTAAGGTGTATTGAGACGTTGAATTGGAACATGCTTAGCAATTGCTTGTTGGTAAAGTTTTTCCAATAAGAATGCTGCGCGCTCAGTTCCCATATGTTGTAAAACTGAATCGAATGCATCTTGCCACTCTTGGGTTTCTTGTGCATCGGAGTCACCGTAAAACGCCATAATTCACCTGTTCCTTGTTCTTTAATCTACTTTGTATTTTTACCACGTTTTACCCCTCTCTAGTTATTGCCACGGGTGAATGTGAGGGGGGCCTATTATTTTCTGAATGAATAGTCATTGACCGAGCATTGAACAAAATAACAAAAAAACGCCAATAATGGCGTTTTTTTATACAATCTTTACGTTAAAAAAGGTTTAGGTTAATTTGAGATTCATAAATTTAATAACCTTAACTTTTTTAACTATGCTTTTAAGGAAGCATCGCCAAGTAAGTTGTTGGATTCTTACGTTGACCATCTTTTACTACTTCATAGTGCAAATGTGGTCCAGTACAGCGACCTGTACAACCCACATTAGCAATATGGTCACCAGCAGAAACCTGATCACCCACACGAACCATCAAACGTGAAGCATGCGCATAGCGTGTTAAGTAACCATTTCCATGGTTAATTTCAACATATTGACCATAGCCAGTACCCCAACCTGATTTGGTTACAATACCAGGTCCTGTCGCGTAGATTGGTGTGCCACTTGGCGCAGACATATCTAAACCACCATGATGCTCTGCACGACCACCCATGGTACGACCACCAAAGTTAGATGAAACACGTACGCTATCTGGAAGAGGATGAGAAACTAACCAAGAATAAGGACTTGAAGAAGAGGCATTGAAAGAGCTTTTAGCGGTCGTATGACCATATTTTTTTGCGAGCGACTCATTGTTGAGCTCAACTGTTTTTGGGCGTAAAGTTACTGAAACTTTCGCACTCGCCGGAAGATCTAGATCATCAGGATGCGTATATGAACCTTGAGATAATGTTTTTGATAATTGTTCCAATCGATCTGAATCAGTAGATTGGTTAATATTTTGATAATCTGCAAAAGCAACTGATGCTGCCGAAGCTGCCAGTGAAAACGCTAATAAAATACGACGCGTGTGCATAAAAACCTCTTGAAACTGTTCTTACTCAAGTTCCTTATGATCTCTTCCTTGATATCAATCGAAATGAACGCTTAAGATGAAGACAAGAATCTATCTGAGAATGACCCATGTCTAAACCCGATAACGTTTTTCAACAAACCGGAAAACACATAAAAACAGGAAACCTTACGTTTCTAACAACGCAAGTCGCGCAATGGCAAAGACTTACGAAAATAATCCAACCCTTATTGCCCCAACCGGAACAATGGCAGGTCGTGTGTTATCAAAATGGTTCTTTAATCATTACTGGTGAGAATCAGGCGATGATTAGTCAACTCAGTTACTTACAGAACCAATATGTATCTAAATTATCTCAACTTGAAGGGTTAAAAGACTTACAAAGAATTCAGGTTCGTTTGAGAAATAAAAACATTCCAAATACACCCTCATCTGAGTCATCTAAACCCATCCCCCCGGAAACACAAGAAATGTTACGTAGTGCAGCCGACTTTGTGAGCGACCCTAAGCTTAGCCAAGCTTTACTACGTTTGGCAAGCAATAAAAAATGATGGGCTTTCTATTTCTTAATTAGAATCGTTCTTATTGTGTGATTATAATCACACTTTTTAGCGTTACATTATAACATGACCAAATAAAGACAATGACTTATGTCACACTGACATAGGGAATTGGACACTCATTCTCGTCATTAAATGTTACAATTTCATAATTACTCGGATCACTTTGAACATTGCGTAACAACTGATTATTTAAAGCATGTCCTGATTTATAACCATCGAACTTGGCAATAATTTGATGACCAAGCAAATACAAATCACCTACTGCATCTAAAATCTTATGTCTTACAAATTCATCAGCGAAACGTAAGCCTTCTTCGTTAACAACGCCAGTATCATCTACCCCAATCGCATTATCTAAACTTGCGCCTAAAGCTAAGTTATTTGCTTTAAGGTAATCTAGATCTTTCATGAAACCAAAAGTACGAGCTTCACTGACTTCATATACAAAAGTTTCAGTAGAAAAGTCGATAGTGGCAGATTGATATTCTTTAGCAAATGCCGGATGGTCAAAATCAATTGTAAAATTTAACTGAAAACCATTATGCGGGCTAAAAATTGCTTTTTTATCATCTATTAATGCTTCAATTGGCTTCAATATTCTTATAAATTTTTTCGGTGCATCCAGCTCACGTAATCCACCTTGCATTAACAGGTAAATAAATGGGCCGGCACTTCCATCCATAATCGGAACTTCGGATGCAGATACCTCAACAATGAGGTTATCAATTCCCAAACCTGCAATTGCACTCATCACATGCTCAATTGTTCCAACTTTTATATCTCCAGTCACTAAATTGGAGCACATGAAAGCTTCTTGAATCAGCAAAGCATTCGCATGGATTTCCACAGGTGGGTTTAAATCGATACGACGAAATACAATACCTCCATCCACGGTATGTGGAATGAAATTGATCATCACTTTTTGACCGCTATGAAGACCTATTCCACTCGCTTTTACCACACGATTGAGAGTACGTTGTTTCACCATGCTTTGTAACTTCTTTTTTAAAACCGCTATACGTTAGCATATTTAGTCATTGATCAAAAACAAAAAAGGCAGTGTTTAAACACTGCCTTTTTTTAAATCTTATAATTTTTTACTTACGTTGCTGATTTTTCAAGTAATCTTGAATGCTCATTGGAGAAGAACGTGGAGAAGAACTTGCAGTACTACTCACTTCATTGTCAGCACTTTGACGCTTATTAATTGCAGGAACGTCATCTTCATCAACAGATTGAGCTGATTTAGTCGATGCATGGCTTACTGTATTACGTTTTCTTGGTTCTGCATCTGCTGCATTACGTGTTAAACCGGTTGCAATCACTGTTACGCGTAATTCATCACGCGCATCTGGATCAAATACCGTACCGTAGAAAATTTCACCTTCATCAAGATCAACAATCTGGTTCACGACATCAGTAATGATTTCAGTTTCACGTAACGTAATATCATCACCGCCAGTAATGTTAATCAACACACCTTTAGCATTAATAATATTGACGTTATCAAGCAATGGACTACGAATAGCCTGCTCAGCTGCTTGACGTGCACGATCTTCACCACGCCCCAAACCAGCACCCATCATTGCGTAACCACGAGTACTCATTGCAGTTTTCAAATCGGCGAAGTCAAGGTTAATGTGACCACGGTTTACAACGAGGTCAAAGATACTACGTACAGCATTTAGCAACACATCATCAGCTTTTTTATAAGCATCTTTCATTGAAATATCGCCATATACGCTGAGTAAGCGTTGGTTAGGGATAATAATCAATGAATCAACATGTGCTTCAAGCGCTTCAATACCACGCTCAGCAGATTTTAAACGGCGACGGCCTTCAAAGTTAAATGGGGTTGTTACAACACCGACAGTCAAAATACCCATTTCTTTGGCAACTTCAGCCACCACAGGTGCCGCACCTGTACCCGTACCCCCACCCATACCAGCGGTAACGAATACCATATCCGTACCTTCAAGGTGGTGACGAATAATTTCACGGCTTTCTTCTGCTGCAACTTGCCCGACTTCAGGGTTAGCGCCAGCACCTAAACCACGTGTACTTTGCTCGCCTAACTGAATTTTGAAAGGTGCATTCATACAGTCTAGTGCTTGTTTGTCTGTATTGGCACAAACGAATTTAACACCTTGAATATCAGACTGCACCATATGTTGAACGGCATTACCGCCACCACCACCTACACCAAATACAGTGAAACGGGCTTGACCGTTGCCATCGTTTAGTTCATCTTCTATAAATTCAAATGAGGCCATGACCTTTAGGGTTCCTAATACATTATGGCAGTCACTTCAGCCCGTATACTGCCTTGATTTTCAAAAATAACTAATTTTAAGAATGCTGTGCAATACAAACCTTGTCAAGTACAGTGGTTTTCTCTTACAACTTCCCAACAATTCTACCAATAAATCCATACATCCTAAAAAATGGCTTTTAGCTTGCTATTAAATGCATTCCAGCCATTTACCATTCGCTCCCATACCGAACGGTCATTTGCTTCTTCAGGCTCTTCAACAGCTTCTTGTAACTCACTTTGACTAAACATGAGCAAACCAGCGGCTGTTGCATACATCGAACGACGTAATGCTGCTTGATGCTGATCATCAACATAAACCTGTAAAGGTGGATTACCCAAATGTGCAGATACCCCTAACATACGACGAGCTAAACTCACCATACCTTCGATTTGACAAGCATCCCCTGTCAACACTACACCATGGTATAAACCATGAATTGCACCGCTGTGTTCGAGTTCATCGCGGATCTGGCTAAAGATCTCTTCATAACGGGCAATAATAATTTCTGACAACTCAATTCGACTAATAGTTTGAGGGCCGTCAATTCCTTCTACCTGAATCATGTGATCTGGCTTAACGGCACTTAAATCAACACAACCATGCAGAATTTTAATGCGTTCAGCTTCTTCTGTCGTGGTTTGCAATACAGCAGCAATATCACGTGTAACGTGTTCACCACCGCGCTGCAATGTACGTGCCAGAGCCAAACGGCCATCTAGATAAACCGCAAGATTGGTAATGCCAGCGCCAATATCGACCAGACAAACACCATATTCTTTTTCATCTTTAAGCAAACTTGCCTCAGCGGTTGCGAGACAAGATACCACCATTTTTTCAACCCCGATATTTGCACCTTTCATAGCGCGATCAAGATTTTGCATAGTCGCTATAGGCATCATCATGAGCTGATAATGTCCTGTCATACTATGGGCAGTCATGTTAATTGGATTCTGTACCCATTCAGCAGAATCACCCAATTCAAAGCCTAACGGCACTGCACTTGCTAAATAGTAATCAGAAGTCACATGACTTGCTTTTGCCAATTCTAACGCGCGCACGACTTCATTTGTTGTAATAACATGTGCGGGATTAGCGACTGGTGTGCGGCCAGAGGCATAAAAACTTTGCAACTCGGTACTCGGAATCGATACCCATGCGCTATGAATGCGACATTCGGCCATATTTTCCGCTTCAGCAACAGCATTTTTAATCGCAGCGATGACTTTATCAAGGCTTACGATCTTTCCTTTATTCATGCCTCGATTGCGAGCAGTTGCCATACCGATAACTTGAATGTTATCCGGTGCATGAATTTTTCCAATCAAAACTGAAACTTTATGCGTCCCAATGTCAATCGCAACAACTGAGGGAACAGCTTCACTCATCACTCATACCATTTCTTTGTTGTTTAATACCAGGCAAATTGCCTATTTTAAAGCCACGTATTATGGCTTTGCTTTTGTTCCACCTGCAATGCTTGTGTCATCAATCGTTACAACAAACTGACCATTCGCAATTTTAGGTGGTGTTGCGTTCTTCCATTGAATAGATAATCCATTACGATATCGCAAATCAATGGCTGAGATTTTCGACCACACCGGTTTTAAGTCAGATTGTGCCAGATGACTTAATCGTTGCAACTTATTCATTGTTTGATCTTGGTCAACAATAATTCGTAAACCTGAGTCAAACTGCATAAACCAAGTCATTCGCTCTGTCAGATATAACTCTTTTAGGCGCAAATTCGCTGGATGGAATAATTGATTAATTTCATTATAGCGTCGCATCATCATTTTCGACTGGCTTACCGGACCATGTAGTAACGGAAGCTCGGGGTGAATCGTCGGCTCTGCCTCACTGAATACATCGCCTCCATCGCTTAACAAGCGACCTGTTCCCCAACGGGCGATGGCATGTCGAGGCATGACACGAACACGAATACCATTGGGCCAAGCACGAGATACGACAACTCGGTCTACCCACGAAATTTCTAATGTTTTATCACGAATCTGTTCTAAATCAGATGTGAAATAATTCGCTTTTATAATTGGAGCAACATGCTGCATCACTTGTTGTGTTTCAACTGAAGTCGTCGATCCCACAACCTCTAGCTTTGCAACTGTTGCATCTGTAATAACTTTATATAGCCCATAAATTCCGACTGCCAGCACTACAAAAGCAATAACCAACAGCACCCAACCACCAGCATTGGCAAGCTTCTGCTTACGTGTAGGTGGTTTATCATGAATAGAGGTGATGGCCGCACGTTTACGGCGCATGGAAGCCGGAAGTTGTGCCATATTTAAGCCGTACCTTCCAATGTTTGCTCAAGAATGGCAACACACAATTCATCAAAACTATAGCCAACAGCTTTCGCAGCTTTTGGAACTAAAGAGTGGCTAGTCATACCTGGCACAGTGTTTACTTCTAAAAGCCAGAAATTACCCTGCTCATCCTGCATCGCATCAATACGGCCCCAGCTTTCTGCACCAACTGCCTGAAAAGCGCGTAAGCACAATGCTTGCAGGTTTTTCTCTTCTGTCTCACTTAGACCGCAAGGAATACCATACTCAACATCATTACGTTGATATTTCGCTTCATAGTCATAGAAGGCAACATCTGCTGGTGGCTGTAAACGAATAACCGGTAAAGGCTGACCATTTAGGAATGAGATTGTGAATTCACGACCTGTGATCCACTTTTCTGCCATCACAACAGCATCGTGCTGAGTTGCTTTCTCAATTGCAGCAGCAAAGTCTTCTGCTTTCTCAACCTTACTCATGCCGACACTTGAGCCTTCATGTACAGGTTTGATAATTACAGGTAAGCCTAACTCAGCAATCACCGCATCTAAATCTGTTTCTTTAGTAATAATGCGATATGGCGCTGTAGGTAAATCGCTACCTTGCCAGATTTGCTTGGTTTTGACTTTATCCATGCCAATCGCAGAACCTTGCACACCCGTTCCTGTATAAGGCAGATTTAACCATTCAAGCACACCTTGAATCTGGCCATCTTCACCGCCACGACCATGCAATACAATAAATGCACGATCATAATTTACAAGTTCAGTCACACTGCGGTCTTGCGGATCAAATGCTTCAGCCTGAACACCTGAACGCAATAAAGCGTCCAGAACTGCCTGACCACTATCTAAAGACACAGCACGCTCAGCCGATTTCCCACCAAATAGCACGGCAACTTTGCCGAATTTTGTAGCATTTGACACGTTTAAATCCTTAACCCGATAATTCAATATTTTTGTTTATTTCACATACAAATGGTGTTGTGCAAGTTCTACAGAAATTGCTCCCACGTTACCCGCACCTTGCGTTAATAACAAGTCATTTGGTTGTAACACATTTTGCATGATGTTTTGCAAATTACCTTCAACCGGATCAACCAAAATCGGTTCCACCTGTCCACGTAAACGAATACTACGTGCCAAAGTACGGCTGTCTGCACCTACAATAGGCTTTTCACCGGCAGGATAAACTTCCAATAATAATAATTGATCGACCTGAGAAAGCACTTCAATAAAGTCATCGAAACAATCGCGGGTACGAGAGTAACGGTGTGGCTGGAATAACATCACCAAACGACGATCTGGATGGCTCTGACGAGCAGCTTTAATGGTTGCTTCTACTTCTTTCGGATGGTGTCCATAGTCATCAACCAACTTAACGTTACCATCGGCAAGCTCAAATTCGCCTTGTACCTGGAAGCGACGACCAACACCACTGAAGCCCGCTAAAGCACGGCTAATTGCATCATCAGAAACACCTTCATCAGTCGCAACACCAATAGCAGCCAAAGCATTCAAAATATTATGCATGCCCGGTTGATTAATCGTTAAACGTAGCGGCTCACGACCTTTACGTAACACAGTAAAGTGTGAACGCATGCCATCTTGTTCAACATCAATTGCGCGAATGTCGTTGTCTTCGTTAAAACCATAAGTAATGACTGGACGGCCTACACGCGGCATAATTTCACGAATGTTGGCGTCATCACCACAAACGACAGCCAAACCATAAAATGGTAAGTTATGAAGGAATTGTACGAACGTATCTTTTAATTTATCAAAGCTACCTTCATAGGTATCCATATGGTCAGCATCAATGTTCGTTACAATCGCTGCCATTGGTTGCAAATAAAGGAAAGATGCATCTGATTCATCAGCTTCAGCTACGATAAAACGGCTTTCACCTAATGCAGCATTTACGCCTGTACTATTAAGCAAACCACCAATAACATAAGTTGGATCAAGGTTTTCTTCAGCCAACATGGTCGTTAAAAGACTTGTGGTTGTCGTTTTACCATGTGTACCAGCTACAGCAATACCATGACGGTAACGCATAAGCTCACCTAGCATCTCTGCGCGGCGTACGATTGGAGTACGTTGCTCAATCGCTGCTTTAATTTCCGGATTTTCTGGATCAATCGCTGTAGAAACTACAAGCACATTGGCATTTTTAATATTTTCCGCTTGATGGCCGATATAAACCTTGATGCCATTTTGCTCTAATTGTTCTGTAGTTTTAGATGCTTTAATGTCCGAACCGGAAATTTTATAACCTTGGTTACCCAATACCTCTGCAATGCCACACATCCCAGCACCGCCGATTCCCACAAAATGAATATGTTTGATACGGCGCATCTCAGGCACTTTAATCAGTTTTTTTGCTTGGTTCGCAGCTGTTGATGGAGACATAGTAAATCCGATTACATTTTTTGGATAAGATCAACCACATGCTGAGTCGCATTTGGTTGGGCATGTTGACGCGCTTTCACTGCCATTTCTGTAAGTAACTGGCGGTTCATCAGCGAAGTGAACAATTCATTTAGAACATCTGGTGTCATAGTCGATTGCTGACAAATTTTTGCAGCACCGAAATCCGCCAGAAATTTGGCATTTGCAGTTTGATGGTCATCAACTGCTATAGGAAGTGGCACAAAAACTGCGGCCACACCTGCTGTTGCAACTTCTGTTACCGTGAGTGCTCCAGCTCGGCAAATAATTAAATCTGCCTCACTATAAGCCTTTGCCATATCTTCAATAAACGGCAAAACGTGTACAGTTAAATTGGCTGGTGCATCTGCATAGAGTGCTTGAGTTGCCTCAACTTGTTGCTGACCGCACTGGTGAAAAATATTAAGTGGAACTTGTAATTGTTTTAATGCTGGAGGTAAGCGTTCGTTGAGTGCTTTGGCACCTAAAGAACCACCAACAATTAGAATATTTAGAGGCTGCCCTGCTTGCGCACGCTCATCATAACGCCATTTTGGGCTTAAAATATCTGTGATTTCATGACGAACAGGATTTCCTGTTGTAACGACTTTTCCACCAGCAGGAAATGTATTTGGAAATGCTTCACACACGACTTTAGCAACACGAGACAACTGCGCATTGGTAAAACCAGCAACCGCGTTTTGTTCGTGAATAAGTACAGGAATACCTAACAAGCGTGCTGCCAAACCACCCGGTCCCGCAACATAACCGCCAAAGCCTGCAACTGCATCAACTTTAAGCTGTTTCATATAACGCATTGCGCTTAAAGTGGCTTTTAAAATTTTAAAAGGTGCAGCAATTTTACGGACTAATCCATTGCCACGAACACCTTGAATATCAATTTGATATATTGGAATATTTTGATCTTTTAATAATCGGTTTTCCATACCTGTTGGCGTGGCTAACCATGAAACCTGACAACCTTGTTGTTGAAGTTTTTTGGCTACGGCGAGGGCTGGAAAAACATGTCCACCTGTACCGGCAGCCATCATCATGACATGTTTAGGTTTGCTTTGCTGTGAATCGGTCACGGTCTAATTCTTCAACTTAAAAACAATGGAAATTGTCATCTATTTTTGTAGCCGTTTATTTTAATCCTAAAGCTTCATTAACGAAAAGCTAATTTCACTCGTTTATAACAGAAAGATGTGCTTTTTTGAAAATATGCCTACAAAGCTGTGGTGTATTTAGTATTGTTATTTTATTAATTCATATATTTTCAGGTGATTTCCCATAAATACCGCTGAAAACCACCTGAAATAACTAATTAAGCCGTACGCCCAGCTTCTAATACATCAAAGAGATCGTCTGCAATTGATGTACCAAATTGAGCATCAATTTCACGAATACAGGTTGGGCTGGTGACATTAATTTCAGTAACATAATTACCAATCACATCTAAACCTACAAAAATCAAACCTTTTTCGCGTAAGAAAGGCCCAATTTTAGCTGCAATCAGCTTATCGTTTTCAGTAAGCGGACGCGCTTGGCCTAAACCTCCTGCCGCCAAGTTACCGCGCACTTCACCATTTTGTGGAATACGAGCTAGACAGTAAGGAATAGGTTCGCCATTCACCATTAAAATACGCTTATCCCCTTCTACAATTTCAGGAATATAGCGCTGAGCCATAATTGGACGGTTGCCTAGCTCTGTAAGCATTTCTAAGGTAGAACCAATATTTACACCGTCTTGGTATAAACGGAAAATCCCCATACCACCCATACCGTCAAGTGGCTTAACAATGACATCGCCATGTTCTTTAATAAATTCACGAATTAAACTTTGTTGCGATGTCACAAGTGTAGGTACTTGTAGCTCTGGAAATTGCGTTGCAAAAAGTTTTTCGTTGCAATCACGCAATGATTGAGGATTATTAATAATCCATGAACCTTCGCGTTCAGCTTGCTCAAGCACGTAAGTCGTATAGACAAAATTCATATCAAATGGCGGGTCTTTACGCATAAGCACTACATCATAAGTAGCGATCGATTCTTTTTTCTTTTCGCCAAGCTCATAGTAATGATTGTAATCTTCAAAAACTTTTAACGGTGAAATGAGGCCGTAAGCCTTACCTTGATCGATATACAAATCTTGCTGTAATGCATAACCTAATTCATGTCCACGACGGCTCGCCGCCCACAACATTGCCATGGTTGAATCCTTTTTAAGATTTACGGTTTCAATCGGATCCATGATGACAAGTACACGCATGCTCAAGCTCTTCTTAAAATTTAAATTAACATGAGTATAGCTGAGATTTTTCACTGGTTTTTCTTAATTTCAGTAAAACCTTATCTGTTATTTCTTGATCTGGAATTTAAGTAAATTCAGTTAAACTATGACCATAAAATATTATTTTTAAAGGCTAAACATGAAACTTTATCGCTATTTAACTGGCCCTGATGACTCTGCTTTTTGTGCACGAGTGACTAAAGCACTGAATCATGGTTGGGAATTATATGAAGCGCCAACCATGACCTTTAATGGAACGCATGTCATTGTTGGACAAGCAATTTGCAAAACAATTGATGAGAATTATGATCCAGAAATGGATATTTTAGATGTTCTGAAAAATAACGCTTAATCCCAAGGAGGAGTTTTTTATTGGTAAAAGCCCCTCCCCAAAACTCAATTAACAAGAAAAACTAATGAGTTAATTCCCCTAGTTTGCTTAATTTACTCATTACATTCCTAAAAAATAGTTATTAAAAAATAAATATGTCATTTTTTAAGGTAATAGTTCTTTTATTCTAAACAATTAAATGATTATAATTATCATTTATACTTTTATTTTTGTTAACTGATTTTATTTTTATGTTAAGAATTTCTATATCATCTCCCCAAATTAAGCGTCTTTTCCCGCTGAGCTTACTCAGTTTAATGATCCTGAATATTCAAGGTGCCTACGCAGAGGAAGCGACTGATTCAACCGCAAAAGTTGCAGCCACCATGCCCACCATAAAAATTGAGGCCATGAGTGAACTCGACCCAATTAAAAGTTATATCGACTATGACAAGGCCAATGTCACACGTAATGGTTTAGATAAAAAAGATATTCCTCAAACCGTTGATACGATTGATGTTCAGAAATATAAAATTTATGGATCGAATGATTTAAGCGTTATGCTGCAAAGCACCCCTGGCGTATCAACCAGTTACGATATGCGCGGCGATGGCATCACGATTCGTGGCTTTGGTGCTGATACAGGCGATATTTACCGCGATGGCATACGTGAAAGCGGACAAGTACGTCGTAGTACAGCAAATATCGAACGTATTGAAATTTTAAAAGGCCCTGCTTCGGTTTTATATGGTCGTAGCGCTGGCGGTGGGGTTGTGAATATGGTGAGTAAGTTCGCCAATTTTGACTCTAAAAGTTCGGTTGGTGCGTACGCAGGTTCTTACGACAACTACGGAACAACGGCTGACATTAACCAAGTCATTAATGACAATTTAGCAATACGTTTGACTGGTGAATATGGCGAGTCAGGTAGCTTCCGCTCAGGTATTAAAAATAAAATTGAGATGCTCTCTCCAAGCTTTACCTATAAAAATGATGATGGAACACTCACTTGGACCACACAATATACCTATGACAAATTAGGCCGTGTGCCTGATCGTGGGCCAACACGTGATAACTTACCAACAGAAACTTCAATCAAAACAGGATTTGCCCAAGACGGCGATTATGTTGATGATATTTTGCAAGTGGTTCGCACCGATGTGAATTATCAATATGCGCCTGATTGGAACTTTCACTGGGCAGCAAGTTACCGCCAAGCAGAACAGAACTTTGATCATTTTTATTTTGGAACTTATTGTGGGTTAGATGGTAAAGATTTAAAAGGTAAAGCATGCACCACTAAAAAAGGCTACATCAATCAAATTTACTACTGGCAACAAACTAGCAATAAGACCACCACCAATACATTTGATATTAAGGGCAAGTTCAAAACAGGCTCACTTGAACATCAAATCATGATGGGTACAGACTGGACGTATGAACAGCGGGAGCCACGCTTAGCCAATAAAACTCAAAATGGTTCAGTTATTTATGGTTATGTTAATCCCATTACAGGTGAGCGAGAAAATAGTCGTGGCAATGGTCCTCTCTTAATTAGTCAGCACAACTATAATGAAGGCACAACTTATGGCGTATTTATTCAAGATTTAATTGGCCTAAATGACCAACTTAAACTCATGATGGGTGTCCGCTACGATTACTTCGACTTTTCAACCACGAACAAACTTACCAATGAACACCGTAATGTAAAAGATGGCAGCTTTAGCCCAAATGTTGGTTTGGTCTGGCAACCGCTTCCTGAACATAGTTTTTACACCTCTTACTCTAAGAGCTTTGCACCATTTGGCGGACAAATGGGTGTTAACCAAGTCACTGGAAGCACCGATGTCACAAAAATGGATAAAGAGCCTCAATATAACGAGCAATACGAAGTTGGGGTAAAAAGCGAATGGTTAGATAGTCGTTTAAATACTCAATTTTCTATTTTTGACATTCGTAAAAATAATATTCGCTATAAACCAAACCCAGACAGTGAGCCAGATGTATGGGCAACTGCTGGTCAGCATCAATCTCGTGGTCTAGAATTTAGCTTTATTGGCCGTGTACTTGATAATGTCTTTGTCCGCGGTGGTTATGGTTATACCGATGCCAAGGTAAAAGAAGACAAACAAAAACCTGAACAAGAAGGTAACTATTTAGCAAATACATCTAAGAACACTGGTAATTTATTTGTTCGTTATTTACCAACCGAGCAGTGGTATACCGAGGTGGGCGTGACTTATGTCGGGTCTTATTATCCAAATATTAATAATCAAGTAAAAATGGAAGGCTTTAACCGTGTCGATGCGGCGATTGGCTATAGTGCAGACCCATGGAATGTCACACTTGCGGTGAATAATCTAACCAACAAAGAGTACTGGCGTTCAGACAGTATGCCAGGCACACCACGTAATGTGTTATTGCGTTTGAATTATCAGTTTTAGGTAAACATTAAAAAGGCATACTCCTATTTAGAGGTATGCCTTTTTCTTTTTAGATACCATATTTCTCGCGATAAGCTTGCATATTTGCCAGCGCTTCTTTTTCGCCTTTAGTGACGACTTAACAAAACAAGTTGGGCATGATCTTGAAGTGTAAGAAGTGTGATGTAAAAGATTTCGAATAGATCACTTTATTGACAAGAAGTCATAAAACCGCTTAAAAAAAACAGCCAACACGTTGCCAAATCAGCTGGTTGCTGTTTTTTTAGAGTGGTAAAAATATTTAAAAAATTGATTTTATATAACTAAAATTAAAGCATTTCGCATAATAGCCATTATTTTAAATGGACGGGATTTTATGCTTTAATCCTTTTTGTATTTATAATTTGGTTTTAACTTTATGCGAAAGCAATATCATTTTAGAAAAGTTGGAAATGATACCTATATTTGGGATGTACATAATCTAGTAGAGTTAACTAAAAAGTTTAAAGTGAAAGAAATTCCACTATCAGAAATTAAGGAGTTAGAAGAACCATATTGGTATCCAGATACTCATCCAACAACTCAAGAAATTATTGAGCATATGCAATTAATTCAGGAAGCTGATCTAGCTTATCCAATTATTCTATGTTCACAAGGAAGATTAATGGATGGTATGCATAGGGTTGGGAAAGCCAAAATTTTAGGAAAAAACTTAATTTCTGTTGTTCAATTTGATGTTGATCCTAAGCCTGATTTTATCAATATTGATGAAGATGATCTGACTTATGATGATTAAGTTCTCCTAAAACTAACATAATAAGCCTTATGCCAAATTATTAATTTTTTATTATAATTATCAACACCTTATTCTAAATCACTCTATATTTCAGCGCACTGGAACGGTTTTTTATGATTTTCACGCCCCCAACTATCATTTAACCAATGCCGTGAGATTAACTCAACAATTTGATTAAATTATAAAAAAAGGAAGCCACAGCTTCCTTTTCCACACCTAACTCTTAAATACCATATTTCTCGCGATAAGCTTGCATATTTGCCAGCGCTTCTTTTTCGCCTTTCGCCTCTAAATAATCCATTAAATCTTTCATGGTAATCAGTGCGTGCACAGGAATTTCTAATTCTTTTTGAACTTCCTGAATTGCAGAAAGTTCACCTTGCCCACATTCCTGACGATCTAATGCAACCAATACGCCCGCAATAGTCGCGCCTGCATTTTTCAAAATCGTTACAACTTCACGAATAGCTGTACCCGCAGTAATGACGTCATCAATAATCCAGACTTTTTTACCTTCAACCGCAGCACCAACTAATACACCGCCTTCACCATGATCTTTAGCTTCTTTACGGTTAAAGCCCCACGGTACACTTTTGTTATGTGTTTGCGAGAAAGCAACAGCAGTCGCAGCTACAAATGGAATCCCTTTGTAAGCTGGCCCAAAAATAACATCAACATTTTCACATTGTATTAATTTATCAGCATAGCCTTGTGCTAAAAGAGATAAAGCTTCACCATCGTTGAGTAGGCCTGCATTAAAAAAATAAGGACTCACGCGTCCAGATTTTAAAGTAAACTCACCAAATTTAAGCACACCGCGTGATAATGCGAGTTCGATAAATGCTTGCGGGTTAAATGACACAGGCGTTGTCATGAGGTGCTCCAAATTCACAATTGAGGTTAAATTTTCGCATGATACCAAAGGATCAGTATCCAAGTGATGTAAAAATTCTTCGAGTCGTTTCCATTAACGTAAATGGCTTACGTTCTTCAGTAACGAAAGGCTTACTTGAATGGTTAGAACAATCAGATGCCGATGTCGTATGCATGCAGGAAAGCCGCATTACCCATGAACAATGGACTGAAAAATTTAGACCCGAAGGATGGCATACCCATCTCTTTCCAGCAGAGCGCGCAGGTTACGCAGGAACTGCGATATATAGCCGCCTACCCTTCGTCTCTGTTAAAGATGGTTTAGGGTTTGAGCTAGCTGACAGTCAAGGCCGCTTTATTTCTGCGGAATTCGATTTAGGTTTGTCACATCCGGTACATATTGCATCATTATACTTACCTTCAGGCTCAAGTGGTGAAGAAGCGCAAGCACGTAAAGATTTATTTTTAGGTGAATACGCAAAAATCTTGAAACAATGGCGTGATGAGAATAAGTCAGTCATCATTTGTGGTGACTACAACATTGTTCACAAACGGATTGATATTAAAAACTGGTCAGGTAATCAAAAATCATCTGGCTGTTTACCACATGAACGTGCATGGCTTGATCATATTTACGATGAGCTTGGCTATGTCGATACCTTCCGAGTAGTTCGCACAGAAGCAGAACTTTATTCATGGTGGTCAAATCGCGGTCAAGCTCGCGCAAAAAATGTAGGGTGGCGTATTGACTATCAAGCGTGTTCACCAGACTGGAAAGCGCGTACAACCAATGCTTGGGTCTTTAAAGATCAATGGTTTAGTGATCATGCACCCGTTATTGTCGACTATAAAATTCAAGAGTAAGTGAACACCTGTTCACTTACATTGTCGTTTTCGCTTACAGCATATGTCGTTTTTGAGTATTTTTCTTACACAGCTTTAACGGCATTATAGCTGCACGGCACAGGGAAGCAGTCAGGATGACGCAAAAGGATAGGACGCCGTAGGAAGATAAAATAAACTTATTATAAGTTTATTTTCAAGGATGTGACATTGGACGTTGAAATGAGACCCGCATGATCAGGATGATTAAATGCGGGTTTTCTCTTTTCAATCTCTTATTTTTTTGCGCTAAGTTCTTTTAGTTTTAACTTCTTCTTATTAACCTCATTATCGCTTTGTCTTATGACAATAACATGACATTTCTCTTTCGATTAATCATAATTTTTCATTTGTTTTAAAAGTATCTGTATAAAGTAGTGCTCACATGCATTTTGAGTTAGGCTGTGTGCTCTCTCTTTTTGACATGGCCCGATAAAATGTTAAAAATTTATGGAATTAAAAACTGTAGTTCAATGAAAAAAGCATTTGATGCTTTGCAGGCTAAAGCGCTTAGCTATGATTTTCATGATTATAAAAAACAAGGCATTGATGCAGATACCTTAAAAATCTGGTTAAAAGAAATTGGACAAGATACTGTTCTCAATAAAAAGGGAACGACTTGGCGCAAACTATCAGAAGAAGAACAAACTCGTGCTTTAAGCAGTGAAGATAACCTTATTGAAGCACTGATTGCTCAACCAAGTTTAATTAAAAGACCTGTTTTACAAACCTCAAAAGGTTTTGTTGTGGGTTTTGATGAATCTACCTATCAAAATATCCAAGCATAAAAAAACGAGCCAAATGGCTCGTTTTTTTATTGAGGCTTTTAGTTAGCGCGAATCCACGTTTGGTTACGACCAAGTGCAGAAACACCAATATAGCCACGCAATTTAAGCTTCTTACCGCCGTCTGTTAACTCACCTTTCAATTTGTAAGTTTTGCCAGATTTTGGATCTAAAATCGTACCGTTTTCATAACTATTGCCACCCACATTTTTCAAATTATGTACAATGGTGACACCTTTAAGCGGTTTGTTTTTGTACGGACCTTCACATTTTGTACAAGCGTTTTCTTCACCTGGCGTCAAAATGTTTTGAATGGTAGCAGTTAAGGTTCCATCTTTCTGTTCCGTAAATTTAACTACGGCTTTTGGCTTATTGGTCTGATCATCAATTGTTTTCCATACCGTTCCATTGAGTGAATCAGCCGCATTGGCAAATGCAGCCATACCAATGAGTCCTAAAGCTAAAGCAATCTTTTTCATTTTTGTAATATCCTTGGGTCTTTCAAGATTTTTAGTATTCAGAAGTCGCAAAGATATTGCAATTTTTGAATGTGACTGTTTCGTGTAACCTTGTAATCTTGCAAAATAAAATTTACAAGAAAACAAGAAACTAGCATAAAAATGGATGCTGTATGAATATATCAAATGTTTGGAAATATTACTTTACAGAAACTTTTCTTAAAACAACAATTCGCAAGCCAAGTCAGCTCAATTTGCCGGCTACCGCCTTACGTCCCGTTCTAGATCAGATGTGTCGTGCTTTCCCACGACAAAAAAATGTCTCTGTACGCCCAATTCGGTTAGCAGGCATTAAAGGTGAAGAAATTAAGCCACAAGATTCTGCCACTCAACTGATTTTCCACATTCACGGCGGCGCTTTTTTTCTTGGCAGTGTCAAAACACACCACGCTTTCATGACTGATTTAGCTGCCCGTACACAAATGCAGGTTATTCATGTGGACTATCCGCTTGCACCTGAACACCCCTATCCTGATGCAACTGAAGCTCTATATGACATCTATCAATCTTTAGTGGTACAAGGCATTCAGCCTAAAGATATTATTTTGTCAGGTGATTCATGCGGAGCAAATTTAGCGTTAGCACTTTGCTTACGTTTAAAAGAGCAACCTGAGCTCATGCCAAGTGGCCTGATTTTATTATCTCCATTTCTAGATTTAACGCTTACCAGCGAGTCTCTCAGATTTAATAAAAAACATGATGCCTTACTATCTATTGAAGCGCTGCAAACCGGAACTCAATATTATATAGGCAATCAGATCGCAGCCGATGACCCACGTGTTTCACCTATTTTCGATGACTTACATGGTCTACCGCCTACTTTGGTTCAAGTCGGATCTAAAGAAATCTTATTAGACGATGCCAAGCGTTTTAGAGAAAAAGCTGAAGATGCTGGTGTTAAAGTTCAATTTAAACTTTATACAGGCATGTGGCATAACTTCCAGATGTTTAATGCATGGTTCGATGAGGCTAAACAAGCATTGGCAGATATTTCTGAATTTGCTCACGAACTTGATAAAACTTAATTTATCTATAAATGATGTGAACAGTGAACAAAACTTTTCACATCATTTTCTTTATACAAAGTCATCATATATAAATTGAAAATCATGTTATGTTTAAAACATAAATTATTTAAACAATCCAATTTTAGGATGGTCCAACAAAGAGGCATCTATATTTAGGAGGCCTTACTTATTATGAAAATTCGTTTAATCACTCATCCAATACATAGAATAAAACAGGTGATAATCGATTTCATCCACAACAATCACATCATCAACTGGACACCATTACAAAAAAGTGCACTCATGCTCACACTTGCCTGTGCCATGAATTTCAGTTGGGTTTTATGGAAAGGTTATATTCTAATTACCCCAAGTGTCTGGCAATGGGCACATTTACCTTTAGTTGAGTCGCAACTCTGGCTCAATTTATTGACTTTATTTTTATTGGGTCTTTTGATTATCCCCTGCTATCGCTACAAAAATGATGAACAGGCTCAAAGAATTATTCCTTTTGTGAGTGTGCAATTTTTTACGCTCATGCTATGCCACGATGGATATTTAATTGGCAGTATTAGTCCCGCCACCATGGTGGGTTATGTCGGCACCATTGGTGTCGGTCTCGTATTATTTGACCGAAAAATTGTTTATAGCGCTCTCGTACCCGCGACAATTATTTTAACCGTATGTACTTATTTGAGTATGAGAGGTGCTTTGCCTTATGCCCCTCTATTTAATTTTAATGCCATGAAACATGCTCAAACTAATCCCTTTTGGTTGGGAAGCATGGCATTTTTTATTATGCCCATTTTATTGGCCTGTTTTATTTTATTTGAAATATTACTCACTCAATGGCGTCAACGAGAAACTTATATTCAACGCTTAAGCCAACTCGATCCATTAACGAATGTATTAAACAGGCGTAGTTTAAACACGCATTTAGAATCAATGCATCAACAGCAATTTAACTATGCGATAGTACTTCTTGATATCGATCATTTTAAAAAAATTAATGACATATACGGACATCACCAAGGTGATCAGGTCTTAATTGAAATTGCTCAATGTCTTTCTGAAAACTTGCGTAATGAAGATATTATTGGTCGGTTTGGTGGAGAGGAATTTATTTTATTACTTCCTCATACCGATATTATTCAAGCAGAAACAATTGCTGAGCGTTGTCGCTGTGCTTTACAAGAATTACCTGTTTGTAGCACTCAAAATAATCCCATTCACATTAGTGCAAGTTTTGGAATAAGCTGTTCAGCTTTTGCACAAGACCCTTATCTTGTTATTCGGCAGGCAGACCAAGCACTTTATGCAGTAAAAGCTTCAGGACGTAATCAGGTACGTACATTTCATCAGACTGAAGCTGTTAATACACTATGATTTTTTTAGTTTTGCCAAACTCGCGAGTTGCTGCAAAAGCTCTTGCTGACTAAAAGCACCCGTTAAACGCAAAGCACGAATTTCTTTTTGCTCTGGGCTTAAAAATAGATAAGTCGGTGGTCCTAAAATATTCCACTGCTTGAGTAGCGCTTCATGTGACTGATCATAATGGCTCAAATCAAGCTTAATTAAATAATATGGCGCAAGAGCAGATTGAACCTCGGGTGCTTTTAAAATACGGTGTTCAATCGGTTGGCAGGCAACACACCAGTCTGCATAAACATCAACTACAATAGCCCGATCAGCTGGAGCAGCCGCTAAAATCTTTTGGAAGTCTGCCGCGCTAGTTGCAATATGCCACTCGGCCATATGCTCGGAACTTTGCAAATTTCGATTATGAATATGTTGATACTGGTTATAGGCTACAAAAGGGGTAACGATTAATAATAAGATCGCGTAGAGCCATTGCAGCTGTCCTTTTTTCCAGAGAAGCTGATAAAGCGAATAAGCTATAAAAGCGAGCCCTAGTACTAAACTAAGTACTTGCATACCCCAATCTGGCAATAAAGGACGAATAAAGTAGAGGCTTAAACCCAACATCAGAAAAGCAAAAATCACTTTAATCTGATGCATCCAGTCGCCCGCTTTAGGTAAGAATTTTGCCCCTAAAATACTTGCCAGCAGCAGCGGAATTCCCATTCCAAAACCTAGGCAAAATAAAAGCAAAGCACCTTGCCATTGGTTTTGTGTTTGAGAAATAAATAATAAAGTTCCAGCGAGAGGTGCAGTCATACAAGGACCGACCAAGAGTGCAGAAACCACACCCATGACTCCTGCACCTACTAAAGTGCCGCCTTGTTGCATCGACTGAATACGGTCAAGTCGATTTAACCATGTTTGCGGTAAACGAAGCTCAAACAAACCAAATAGGTTCAGAGCAAATACAATAAACAGCAAACTGAATGCAATTAAAGTCGCAGGCTGTTGTAACCAGCGTTGAAAATTTAAGCCTGCTGAAGAGGCAATTAAACCTAAGCCTGCATAGACTAATGCCATGCTACAAACAAAAGTAAGTGCAATGACCCAAGCCTTTAGACCTTTATGTTCTCGAATAATTAACGAGGTTAAAATAGGCAGCATTGGTAAAGAACATGGCGTAAATGCGAGCAACATGCCTAAACCTAAAAATAATAAAACACCATACCAAAGCGAGTGTTCAATTAGCTTAGCGGACCAAATCTGATCTTGTGCAATTTCTGGCGTGGCTGGATCTATTACTGACTCTGTGCTCTGTGCTTTTTCTAAAAGTTTTGAATCTGAAGAAGCATCTGCTTTTGTATTTGCCAAATCTAGCAATCGTTTTGGCGCTGATCCTGCTTGATTTTGTACACCAACCAAGCCATCTGCATCAGTTTGAAACTCAATGGTTTGTGGTGGATAACAAATTCGATCTTTTGCACAGCCCTGCCAAGTCACACTATAGTGCTCTGAAGGCTTAATCTTAATTTGGAAATTAACTTGATGGTAGTAAACCTCACTTTGCCCATAATTTTCATCATATTGAGCAATCGCTTTAGGTAACTTTAAAGCTAAAGGTTGCGTACCTTGTTGGACGGTAAATTTATGCTGATATAGATAGTAATTTGGCTGAATCTGCCAAGATAAACTTGCAGTATGCGGCTCAGAAGATTCAACCGAAAATGAAAAAGCTTGTTCGGGTGACAGTAGCTTATCTTGCGCAGAAACCAATTGGCTAAACACACAAACAGCAACTGCTAGAAAATAAAGAATTCCCTGATGAATAAGCTTTTTCATTAACATAAATTTAAATTGCTTCGATTAGAACAAAAACGCCATACCTAAGCCACCTCGGTAGCCCTTATCTTGACCATCCAAATCGACGCCAACACTCGCATCAAGTTGAGTACGTTTATTTAGTGCATACACTAAACCTGTACCTAAACTATATTGGTAGTCTTGGCTTTCAGCTTTACGATAAACAAATTCAGAATAACCAGAAAGTTTACCCGCAATCTTATAATTGATAGTTGGAATTGCAGTCACAGCCCAGTTACTGTTTTGCACTTCGTAGCGCATGGTAATTGCGGTATTGATCAAGTCACTATATTGATAGGCCACTGCTGAACTTAGGCTATAAATATCATCATGCGCAGTAAATTTATCATTACCCGTTGCAATGACAGCTTGAGCCAATACAGCCATTGTTAAATTTTCATCATTTAAATCAATAGCTCTTTTTAAACCAATGCTTACATCGCCTAGACCAGAGGTATCTGTTGTTTTACCTGCACGTTTGGTTTGAGTCCATCCCGGACCTTGCCAGCCTAATTGTAATTCTAAGTTCTTAGCCAAACCTGTACGGAATAACATATCCGCATTTACGGTTACAGTTTTTTCTTTCACGCCATCAACAGTTGATTCTGTATAAGTTGCACTTGGTAAACCTTGTTCCCAAGCTAACTGCCCTACTGGCGTGATGCCTGTTCCGAAGCCTGAACCTGGACGGTCAAACGAGAACTCTGCTGCGAAAGTACTTCCTGCTGCAACGGTGGTCAGAGCAAAAGTTAAAATTTGTACTATTTTCATTTTAATATCCAATCAAGTAGTGAGTTCTTTTGACATTTTTGCTCCATGACGGCGCAATAACTCTAGTGTTTCACGCTCTTCTTGAAGCGCCTCTGACCAATCTATTTCATCAAAATCACAATCAAAGAACAACTGACTGATTGAAGATAAAATGGTGAGTCCTTCCTCATCACGTGTGTTTGGATCAACTTTTTCGTCAAGTAAACGTTGAACCGCTGGTGCACATGCCGAGCTTGCAGCATCCCATAACGGACCATAAAACTCTTCTGCATCCCAAAGATGTAAATTAGCTTTAGCCTGAATTAAAGCTTCGAGTATATCGAGGTAAACTTGTAATGCTTGTTGCTTTTCTTCTTTTGATAATGGTGTACCTGCTTCATAAGCTTCAGATACATTTTCCCACCATTTAAAAATTCCGTCACAGATAATTGATATAGGTGGCCCTTGTTCCGGATCAATAAAGTTCGGATCAAGTCCGTCAGCAAGTAATTTCTGCACTTGCGCGAGTTCTAATTCTTCTATGGCTTTAATTAAAGCTTGCTGCTGGGTGGTTAACATGACCATCTCTCAAAAATATATTAGAGCTATTATGCCTAATCTCTTCTCCAGATTTTAGAGGTTGATTGCATTGCATTGCAAATCTAATGTTGTGAATAGTTTTATTTTCAACAAATAAAAAAAAAGCCCCGCAGGGCTTTTTTACAATCTTTTATACTTCATCATCAATAAATTCAGGAAGGCCGCCTCTCGGGTGCTCCTTTTTCTCAAAAGTATGTTCAAGGCTACGTTTTAATTTTTCAATCGCACCATGAATTGAAGCATCAATATTGCCTGCTTTATGGTGCACTGCAATTGGTTTCAAACCAGAAGGACGTGCTTCGATCATACATTGGATGTCTTTGTCGCCACTTTTATCCCCATTTTCATCACTAAAATGAACCGAGAAATGCGTAATACGTTCGCTATGACGTTGGAATTCTTGAGTAAGTTCTGCACGTACATAAGTAATTAAACGTTCGCTATTATGGATGTTTTTATCTGTGCGGATTTCAATATTCATAAATACCATCCTCTCTTTCTTACTGTGGATCTTTTCTATGCAAAACTTTTTTATGTTGGCATGTTTTAAGCATGCATGAACTGACTTCAATTGTACATTTTGATGGTGTAATGGTTTGTTATCTCCTGACTTAAACGTACTGCTTTTAATATATTTTGAAGATCTCCATATCTTCAATATCAGTCCATCTATAAAAATATGCAAGCTGATTTTTTAAATTTTTATGAAAAATTGAACAAAAGGAGAGCAATCGTGTCCAAATTTTACCTATCTGGAGCCGAGCTCATTGAGCAAATTCAAAAGTCTCCTTATTCACGTGATTTAATCGGTTATCACGGGCAGCCTCCACAGGTGAAATGGCCTAACAATGCCAAGCTTGCTGTGCAATTTGTGCTTAATTATGAAGAAGGTGGCGAAAAACATGTTGAGCACGGCGATGAAGGCTCAGAACAGTTTTTATCGGAGATTATTGGCGCTGCAAGCTACCCTGCTAAACATATGTCGATGGACTCTATGTACGAATATGGCTCACGTGCTGGATTTTGGCGCATTCATGCTGAATTTCAAAAACGTAAGCTCCCGATGACCATTTTCGGAGTTGCGATGGCACTTGCCCGAAATCTTCATATTGTGGAAGCAATTAAGCAAGCTGATTATGATGTAGTTTCTCATGGCTACCGCTGGCTTCACTATCAGGACACTGATATTGAATTAGAAAAACAGCATATAGAACAAGCCTTATCTGTTTTAGAAAACTTGTTTGAAAATAAAACAATAGGTTGGTACACCGGACGTGACAGTCCCAATACGCGTCAGTTACTTACCGAGTTTCCACAAATACAATACGACTCTGATTATTATGGCGATGACTTGCCTTTTTGGACGACGCTTACCGATGCTGCTGGTGCATCAAGAGCTCATTTAATTATTCCTTATACGCTCGAATGCAACGATATGAAGTTCTGTTCACCGGGGGGATTTAATAATTCAGAACAATTTTTTCAATATTTAAAAGATAGTTTTGATGTGTTGTATGCAGAGGGTGAAACTGCACCAAAACTGATGTCGATCGGTATGCATTGCCGTATTTTAGGGCGTCCAGGACGTTTTAAAGCATTACAAAAATTTCTAGACTATATTCAAATGCACGATCGTGTCTGGGTTTGTCGTCGTCAGGATATTGCAGAACATTGGTATAAAAATCACATAACTCAATAATTGATTTTAATTTTCTAAACTCATAAGCGAATCACAAATTATTGTTGGCACTGTTATTGCTAAAACTCTATATCACCATAATGAGCTTAGGAATAACAGTGTTTTTAGCCGAGTTTAACCAAGCACCACCTGAACAACTCAAGACTCTGTTAAACAACTGCGTCCATATTCCAGCTTGGGCAGAAAAAATTATTTCAGAACGCCCCTACTCATCAACGTCAGTTCTTTTAGGGTATGCAGAACAACTAAGCCACATATGGTCATGGCAAGACATCGAAACTGCTTTAGCAACCCATCCAAAAATTGGTGAACGACAGGCAAAAAAGCAACTCAATGCAAAAGAACAAGACTTTTCAGCTCAAGAACAAGCCGACATTTCGTTAGATGAACAAACACAAAAGGCTCTGCTACAAGGCAACCTAGATTATGAACAAAAGTTTGGTTTTATTTTTTTAATTAAAGCCGCAGGACTCCGTAGCGATGAGATTTTAAAAAACCTTCATAAGCGTCTTCAAAACAACTTAGCTATAGAAAAACTAATTGTACATGAGCAACTCGCAGCGATTGCTCTATTACGCCTGTCTCAGGAAATACAAGCATGATCAGCACTCATATTTTAGATACGAATTTAGGTAAACCAGCTGCATACGTAGAAGTGAAGTTATTTCATGCAAAAACCCATGAGCTGATTGCGACCGCAACCACCAATCAAGATGGGCGTGTGGGTGATTTTGGAATAAAAGACTTGGGTGAAGGTGCTTATCAACTTGAATTTGAAATTGAATCTTATTTTTCCTCACAACAAGTCAAAACTTTTTTCCCGCGTGTCTGTATTCAATTTTTTATAGAAGACATCAACCAGCATTACCACATTCCATTACTCATTAGCCCGTTTGCTTACTCCACTTATCGCGGTAGCTAACTCAAAATATAAATAGGAGAAAATATGAATCATCGACAAAAGAATGCGATTTCTCCAGAGCATGAATATTTAGGAATTTCCAAAAGTTTTGCTTACGGTTTGCAGCATGTGCTTACTATGTATGGGGGTATTGTAGCCCCGCCACTTATTATTGGAACAGCAGCTGGCTTAAGCTCAGCACAAGTCGGAATGCTCATTGCAGCTGCCCTATTTGTAGGCGGATTGGCAACACTGATACAAACCATTGGAACCAAATATCTAGGCGCAAAATTACCTTTAGTTCAGGGTGTGTCTTTTGCTGGCGTAGCAACCATGGTTGCCATTATCACCACTGGTGGCGGCTTACCTGCTGTGTATGGTGCGGTGATTGTCGCATCTCTGATTGGACTATGCCTTGCACCTTATTTTTCAAAAATCATTCGTTTTTTTCCACCTGTTGTGACGGGATGCGTCATCACGATAATTGGACTATCTCTGTTACCCGTTGCAATTCGCTGGATGATGGGTGGCAACGATAAAGCACCCAGTTGGGGAAGCGTAGAAAATATTTCTTTGGCTCTACTCACCTTAGGCATTGTGATTGTTTTAAATATGCTGCCTCAAGCAAGCATTCGTCGTTTATCCATATTATTAGCGATCGTGGCTGGCACAATACTGGCTTACTTCATGGGCTTTGGCGATTTTAGTCAGGTCAGCTCAGGTGCATGGCTACAATTTCCACATTTATTTGCATTTGGATTACCAACTTTCGAGCTCAGTGCGATCTTGTCGATGCTGATTGTTACCTTGGTGATTATGACGGAAACCACAGCTGATATTATTGCTGTCGGAGACATTGTAGGAACTGAGGTCGATTCGAAACGGATCGCCAATGGTGTGCGTGCCGACATGTTTTCTAGTGCTTTCGCACCTCTCTTCGGTTCATTCATGCAAAGCGCTTTTGCCCAAAATGTTGGGCTGGTTGCAATTACCGGCATAAAAAGTCGGTTTGTCGTGGCAGCCGGCGGTGTCATTCTGATTATTTTGGGTCTATTACCTGTTATGGGCCGCCTCATTGCCGCAATTCCTATGCCTGTACTTGGTGGTGCAGGTTTGGTCTTGTTTGGGTCGGTTGCGGCGAGCGGAATTCGCACTTTGGCAAAAATTAATTATAACGATCAGAAAAATTTAATTATTGTCGCGACTGCTTTATCGGCAGGAATGATTCCAATTATTAACCATGAATTTTATGCTCATTTTCCAACTTGGGTACAAACTTTATTTCATTCAGGTATTAGTTCAACTTGTATCTTTGCTATCTTATTGAATTTATTATTTAATCATTTACCTTTACTTCATAGCTCATCTACCCCTCATTTAAGCCAAACCGTAAACACCCGAAATACACATTAATGAATTAATTTTTAGAGTCCCACTTCGGTGGGCATTTTTTTTAACCGTTGATCAAATTTGGCTTCATTTTTGCTTAAGACTCTGTATCCTTAGCGTGCTTTATTTGGGGGGAGATCATTTAAATGCGATTAAAGCAACTGGCGGCGACTTGTGCCTTGTTATCTACAACTGCCGTGGTTCAGGCAAAACCAATCTGGCAAGATTTTAGCGTGACTGGACTTTATGGTGAAAACTATGAAGTTGTAGACGCTAAAGAAACTACCATTACATTGGAATATGCAGCAAAAGTTAAATATGCTGATGTGTTTTTCTTTATGGACCGCATGCGCGGCGAAAACGATCACAAAAGCACATATTTTGAGTTATCACCACGTTTGAGCTTAGGCGAAATATCTGGCAAAAAATTGGCTTATGGCCCAATTAAAGATGTGCTCATTAGTACCACTTGGGAAAGTAACAGCGAAAACGGCAATAATTTCGATAACTTCTTATATGGTTTTGCTGTCGATTTAGACATTCCATATTTTAAATATGCGAATTTAAACTTCTACCGCGCGAGCAATGAGAAAACTGACGACGATTATCAAATGACATTCGTCTATGGAATTCCATTTAATATTGCATCTGAAGAATTTTTGGTAGATGGTTTCCTTGATTGGTCAACTGCTGAAGGTGACCATGCCAGCGAAATGAACTGGACAACCCAGTGGAAATGGAATGTGGGTAAACACATTTCTCCTGACACACGTCTATACCTCGGTATCGAACACTCGATATGGAATAATAAATTCGGTCTGCAAGGCCGAGACGAAAATAACGTCAGCGCATTGGTTAAATACCACTTCTAAAATTTTATTTAGAAGCATAAAACAGCAAGGATAATTCCTTGCTGTTTTTGTTTTAATCGAGTGGATTACCCACAATATTGCTAATAATCCCCTGCATAATATGTCCACCTTGTTCACGGCGTAATTCTGCATACCATGCTTGTGTAACGCTTTCATCTTTCATATGAGTCACATCACAGCGTTTACGCGCACGAAGTACCAATTCATTTGCACGTTCATTACGCTTGTTTTGATAGCGACGTAAAGCATCTTCGACACCTAAAGTGTTAATTTGCAGAGAACGCGCTAAATAAATCGCATCTTCCATCGCTTGGCAACCGCCTTGTCCAATATCAGGTGTGGTGCTGTGTGCAGCATCTCCCAAAATCACCACACGACCTTTATAAAATTGAGTAAATGGTTCAATGTCATGGATTTCTACCCGATTGGTCTTTTGCGAGTCTAAACGTTCGATGAGCTGCTGCACAGGCTGGCACCAATCAGCAAAATATTGTTTTAAAAGTTTTTTATAGTCATCTCGATTATTGTCTAGACCTGCTGGCAAAGGCACATCTAAAAAGAAATAGAACTTGCCATCTGCAACTGGCATTAGAGAAGCTCGCTTGCCTTCCCCCACATAAGTCGTCCATTGCTGAGCTGGAGCTAAATCTTCAGATATTTCAACCAAGCCATTCCAGTTCACATAACCTGCATAACGGCGCTGTACTTGCTGACCCAACACATAGGCACGAGTTAGTGAGTGGGTACCGTCAGCTCCAATCACTAAATCGGCTTGTGTAGAGCTACCGTCTGCAAAATGGACCTCAACATAATCAGCTTTATCATCAAGACTGACCATTTTTTTGCCTAAATAAATCTGATCTCTGCCAAACTCATCCATCAGCATATTTTGTAAATCGGCGCGTGCAACTGGATAAGGTCTTTGGCCTACTTCTTCAATTAATGGTAGTAAACTGAATTGTGTCATCACATCTCCAGTTAGACCATCCACATAGGCCAAATCATCCATTTGTCCACCAAGTTTGGCGATTTTGTCAGTTAATCCCAGATAGTTTAGACATTTCACACCATTCGACCACAGCGAAATTGCGGCTCCGACGGGCAAAATCTTTTCAGTTTGCTCAAAAATACGAACTGGGTGACCAAATTTTTTTAATGCAATGCCTGTGGTTAGACCTCCCATTCCCGCACCAATAATCACCACATTCATAACACGCTCCTATAGATATTCACCTATAGGGTGCTTATGCTAAAAACATGCCATTGTTCAAAATTTATTTAGTTTTTCCACAAAACTGGCATGCACCATGCTTATATATTTACGTGTAAAACTCGTCTCAACACGCTCCGTGTTGGCGCAGTTTTAAATGAAAAATCATGTTTTTAACAAGAAATACGGATAATCTACTATGGCAACATTGCACGCTCCAGCATTTGAACTTCCTGAAATTTTGAATTCGAAAACTAATTTGGCAGATGCCCGAATTGGTGCACAAGTCATTGAGTGTTCAGATGATTTCTTTGCAGAAGCAAAGCGTATGCTGCAATTTGATGCACCTATTTTTGTTGAAGATAAATTTGATGACAACGGCAAATGGATGGATGGTTGGGAAACGCGCCGAAAGCGTCATGCAGGTTATGACTGGTGCATTGTGAAGCTAGGTGTTAGTGGAAAAATCAGTGCTCTTGATATTGATACCAGCTTTTTCACAGGAAATTATCCAGCATCTGCATCTTTAGAAGCATGTTATGCACCAAATGGCGACCTTACAGGGGCAAAATGGGAAAATGTTTTAAGTAATACTGAACTCGGCCCAAGTCAGCATCATATTTTTATGGTCAATAATGATGCACTTTTCACTCATATACGCCTCAATATTTTCCCAGATGGTGGTATTGCCCGTTTACGTGTTTATGGAGACGTTCATATTCAGGTAACTGACAGCGAGCAAACTCTCGATTTATTAGCCCTCGAGAATGGTGGTCGCGTAGTTGCTTATAGCGATGCTCATTTCGGACATCCACGTAATTTGATTAACCCTAGCCGTGGCGTCAACATGGGCGATGGATGGGAAACCAAACGCCGCCGAGCACCGGGTTATGACTGGTGTATTCTTGCGTTGGGTAAAAGCGGAAGAATTGAGAAACTTGAAATTGATACAGCTCACTTTAAAGGGAATTTCCCTGCCCAAGTATCTATTCAAGCGGTTTACCTTGAAAATGCAACCGATGCACAACTAATTCCACAAAGTATGTTCTGGTCTTATTTACTTGAAGCTCAACCAATGCAAATGGACCATATTCATGAATATGTGAATGAAATTTTACAGCATGAGAAAATCTCCCATATTCGTATTAACATGATTCCGGATGGTGGAATTAGCCGCGTTCGTTTATGGGGAAAAATTGCCAAGTCATGATCATGAATAATGTCCAAATTCAGCCTTTAACAATTGAGAACTTTCAGCCCTTCGGAGAGGTCATTTGTTGTGACGGGCATGACTTTTTTCATATTAATGATGCCCACACCGAGCGCTACCATGCGCTCGTCCAAACTGAGATTGAGGGGGAAGCAAACGCAGGAATTAGTATTTTTCGTAATATTAAAGCCAGTGTATTGCCTCTGGAAATTTCAATGCTAGAACGTCATCCGAAAGGCTCTCAGGCATTTATTCCATTACAGCAACAAAAGTTTTTAATTATTGTGGCACCCGCTTTAGACGAGAATACTCCCGACATTTCAAAGCTATGTGCTTTTATCTCAAATGGAAAGCAAAGTATCAATTATCGGGCAGGCACTTGGCATCATCCTTTGCTTACCTTTGAAGCACCGAGTGATTTTGTGGTGGTGGATCGAATTGGAACGGGAGCAAATTGTGATGTTTTTCAATTTCCAGAGCTTATAAAAATTACGGCCTAAATTAAAATATACAGATCTGTCTATTTTAATTTAATGGCAGAAACTGTTGTGGTGATTTCCAACAATTTAGATTTACATAAAAAATCCCCGCCTATTAAGCGGGGATTTTTTTATTCTATTTTAAACAGTAATATCGGCTAAGTTACCTTTCTGCTCAAGCCACTGCTTACGATCTGCTGAACGTTTTTTGGCAAGTAACTTATCAAGTAAACCCGCTGTTAAATGAGCATCGTCTAGATCGAGTTGTACTAAACGACGAGTGTTTGGGTCCATGGTCGTTTCACGTAGCTGACTCGCGTTCATCTCACCCAGTCCTTTGAATCGGGTAATTTGCGGATTACGATTGCCTTTCACATTTTTCAAGATGACTTCAAGCTCATCATCATCAAGCGCATAATGGACATCTTTACCAATGTCGATACGGAACAATGGTGGCATTGCTACAAATAGATGACCTTCCTCAACCAATGTCGGAAAATGTTTAACGAATAAGGCACAGAGTAAGGTCGCAATGTGTAAACCATCCGAGTCAGCATCGGCCAAAATACAGATTTTGCCATAACGCAGCTCTGATAAATCATCACTACCTGGGTCTACGCCAATGGCAATCGCAATGTCATGAACTTCCTGAGAAGCCAAAACCTCATCTGAAGAAACTTCCCATGTGTTTAAGATTTTTCCACGAATTGGCATGATGGCTTGAAAGTTTTTATCACGTGCTTGCTTGGCACTACCACCTGCTGAGTCACCCTCGACAATGAATAACTCAGTGTCTTCACGGGTTTGCCCAACACAGTCAGCCAATTTACCCGGTAAAGCAGGGCCAGAAACAATCTTTTTACGCTCAACTTTTTTAGCTGCTTTTAAACGACGACCTGCTTTAGAAATTGCCATTTCTGCCAGTTGCATGGCAATTTCAGCATGTTGGTTTAGCCAAAGTGAAAAAGCATCTTTGGCAATATTTAAAACAATATTAGATGCTTCTCGGCTAGAGAGACGCTCTTTGGTTTGACCTGAAAACTGCGGTTCTTGGAACTTGAGTGACAAAATATAGTTCACGCCATCCCAAACATCTTCTGCCGAAAGTTTAAGGTTACGTGGCAACAAGTTACGTAACTCACAGAACTCACGTAATGCTTCGGTTACCCCTGAACGTAAACCGTTCACATGAGTCCCGCCTTGCGCGGTTGGAATCAGGTTGACATAACTTTCTTGAACCTGCTCACCACCTTCTACATTCCAGCAAATCGCAAACTCACATGCCGCACGATCTGCCTGACCATTACTCACAAAAGCAGGATTTGGCAAAATTTCGCGGTCTTGCAATTCATCCATCAAATAATCGACGAGGCCATTTTCAAATTGCCATTCGATTTTTTCATCGTTAATTTGATCGATATAAATAATTTTTAACCCAGCGGCTAAAACAGCTTTGGCTTTTAAATTATGTTTTAGGGCTTTTAAAGCAAATTTCGGACTATCAAAATATTTGGTTTCTGGCCAAAAATGTACTGTTGTACCTGTCGCGCGTTTTGGAGCTTTACCTTCGAGAATGGCCAAAGGTGCAACGGGTTCACCCTGCTCAAACGCCATTTGGTATAGATTACCCTGACGTTGAACTTCGACCTCAACACGTGTTGATAAAGCGTTTACAACTGAAATTCCCACGCCATGCAAACCACCAGAAAACTGATAGTTATCAGTACTGAATTTACCGCCAGCATGGAGCTTGGTCAGAATAATTTCGATACCACATTGACCATATTCAGGGTGAATATCGACCGGCATACCACGGCCGTTATCTTCAACCGACAATGAACCATCTTTATAAACTGTGACACATATTTTGTCGGCATGACCCGCTAATGCTTCATCAACAGCATTATCAATAACTTCCTGAGCTAAATGGTTAGGTCGAGTCGTATCGGTATACATCCCTGGACGACGACGAACAGGGTCTAAACCAGAAAGGACTTCAAGCGATTGAGCCGTATATTGTGTCACGTTGTACGTTTTCCTTATTTGATGGTGTGCGCAAAGAATTCGATCACTAACGGTAATTTTTCTTCAAAATCTTCCATAGCATGATTGCCATGAGCATCCGTCAAAATCAATGAGGATGGCGTTGCAGCACTATAATAGCGTTGTGCTTGACGATAATCCAAAATTTCATCGCCTTGTTGCAACAAGACGAGTATTTTGTCAGCATTTTCAGGTTGTTTCAGTTCCAGTTGTTGTAACTGTCGCAACTGAACATGATCAATTGACCATTGATCATTCACCACATAGGGCATGCTTTCAACTTGGAATAACTCATCAAACAACTTCCATGGTTGCATAGCAGGATTAATCAGTACAGCCGGAATATTATATTTCGCGACAAAATATGTCGCAAAAAAACCGCCGAGACTACTACCAACTAAAGCCACGTCTTGCAAAGATTCAATCAGCGCTGAAACTTGCTCTACCACTAGATTAGGAGATCTGTTTAGGTCTGGCAAATGCACATTTATGCCTAATTCGCTACAATACTGCTTAAGGCTTAGTCCTTTAATTGAAGAAGAGCTACTATTAAAGCCATGGAGGTAGATAATATTCATATATTTCCCTCTAAATTGAGAATAAACTCACATTTTTGTTCTCAGTTTGTATATAAAAACACTATTGTCAGACAAGAAAAACCACTCAACTTACCATTCATCAGTATTTTAAAAACATGTGTTATTTAAACTACTAAGATGGAAACGTTTACTGCCGTTGATAAAAAGTACAGCTTAAAACGTCAGTTATAACGTATATGGGGAAAAGATATGCCGAGCTTAACACCACTACATGAAACTTATTGTAAATGGGATCGTACGCCACCTAGTCAGGCAGACGTATTAGAAGGTTTAGCTCAACTGTTCAGTACCAGCTTAAATGGTGTACATGAATTAATACAAGTTATTAATATTGAAGTATTAAAAAATGCTTTTGGTGTGAGCACACAAAATGCAAAAAACTTTCAAAAACGACCATTTGTGCAAAAGGCATATCAATTTTCTTATGGCGCATTACAGAAATATGGTAGCCACTTTTTAGCCCCAAGTTTACGTCACATTATTGAGAAATATCCCACACTTCACGAAAAACCACTCACTCAGAGCCAACATTTTTTGGTCGGAATTTTGAATGGGATTTTTGGGGATTACCTACTTAAACAACATAGTCCACTCGCTTTACCAATGGTGCTATACGATCACTACGGTGCAATACAACAAGGGGAACTTGCAGGACGTATTGTGATTTTGGTTCATGGTTTGTGTATGAATCATCTGAGTTGGTCAAACGCACATTATGGGGGTATTGGGGAGCGCCTCTTAGCACAGCGTGACCACAACACCATGCTGTATTTAAACTACAATACCGGTCGCCGCATTTCAGCAAATGGGCGCAGTTTTTCCAACTTATTAGAAGATTTGGTACAACGTAATCCAAGAATTACCAGCATTGATATTATTGGCCATAGTATGGGCGGACTGGTTTCTCGTAGCGCCTTGTTTTACGGCAAACAAAATATGTATCAATGGATTCATATGGTCGAGAATCTAGTATGCATTGGCTCTCCACATCATGGTGCAGTACTTGAGCGTTTTGGCTTTACCATACAAGATAAGCTCGGGGCCTTCCCTTTTGTGGGTTTACTCGGTCAGTTAGTTAATATTCGTAGTAATGGGATTTTAGATTTACGCCACGGTAGTGTTCGTGATGACGACTGGGAATATATGGATGCCCGTATTGGCATGATGGATGATAACCGTGCCCCAGCTCCGTTACCTTCCCATATCAATACTTTTTTAGTGGCAGGAACACTGGAGTTTGAAAAAGTACGCAATAAAGCGCTTACCGTGATTGGAGACTATTTGGTGAGTGTGAAAAGCGCACTTGGCGAACATCCAAATCCACGTTTTCAGCTTAAAGTTCCAGATTCGCACAAAGCCGTGTTTTATGGCTTAAATCACTTTGAAATTCAGTATCACTCGAGTGTTGCCGAGCAGATCACACGCTGGCTATACCCTCATGTGAATGATTATGTCCAAGAAGGTATTCAAACTCATATTATTGATATGCCAAACTATACGCTCGAAGATTTAGAAGGAATTGTAGAGACGTAAAAAAAAGCCCAACTTAAGTTGGGCTTTTTAATTAAAAGGATAAATTCAATTTTAGAATAATATATATACACTAAAAAATTTATAGTTTAAATAAAAAACAATTATCCAAGAACCAACAATTTTATTATTTGATAAATATTAAAATTTTCATATAAAATACAACCATATTATTTAATATCTTAATATTTTCATTAAATAATTATTTTTGATATGCAATTTTTTATAATTTAATCTATTGGGGATAAAAATGCATGAGCATAAAGTTTATGTCTATGTCGTAGACAAAGAATACCAACCAACACAAGATCAAAAAGATCAAGCTATATCTTTTTTTGAAATAATTGTACCGGAAGCAGAACACTATCCATGTGGTTGGGATAATGCCAAAATTACTCTCGACAGTAAATTTATAGAAAGTCCTTTTACATTAACTGCTGGATTACCAAGTGGTTCAAATAAATATTGGCTTATTGATGAGGATGAAAACGCAGTCAACTCAGATGAAGATGATTATGATGAGTTAGCTTTGGATACTCAACTTCGACCAGAAATAATAAAAGAACTAGAAAACATATTAGGAACAGAACTTGCCTTAGTTTGGGAACCTGATTACTAATTTTTAAATTAAATAAATAGGATACTTTTTGGTATCCTATTTATTTTAAAATTATTAAGATAACTTATAGTCATTACTAATCTTTATACAATAGATTATCTTTGATATCTAAAACTTCATCAGAATAAAGATAGTATTTTCCTTTCTTAATGACTACTTTTCCTAACTTTTCACTACTTTGAACTTCAAAGAAATAAAGCTCGTTATTTTTCTCTTTCACTTTGCATATATAGGATTTATCAACCTGAAAGCCAGCAATAGAATACTCACACTTTTTTGGTGTTAGTGTTAAGACAGATTCTATCGTCGCAACATTTCCACCTAGTAGTTCTTCTGAACTATAATAATGATAAGTACCATTCCACTTATCTGTATTTGCAAATGTGTTAGCAGAAAGAATAAGCAATAATAAACAAATTTTTTTCATTTAATTAATTTATAAATAATCAAATCAAACTATTATAACCAAATTACAATACAATAAAATATTTTATTATTTTATAAATCAATCCTTAAAAATACTATTTTGAAAATTAATGCTTATCACTATTACCAAATATAGAGAAATATATGAAAGAAATTGTTGTTTTTGACTTGGATGGGACATTACTATCGGGTGACTCTACAAAGGCATGGTTAACAGATAAATTGAAATCTAATATTTTTAGATTTATCGCTGCACTTATTATTACGCCCATCGCTTTACCTCTTATGAAATTTAAGAAATATAAATCTAAAGGTGCTTCATTGTATTTATGGATTGCAACGTATAGCTTAAACGAAAAAGAATTAGAATACAGCTTTAAAAATTTCTCTAAGAATATCAATGAAACTACTTCCAGTTCATTATATTGGTTTGAGCAAGGTATAGCCGAAGTTAAAGATCATTTAGCCAATGGAAGAATTGTGTTTATTGCCACGGCTGCACCAGAAAAGTTAGCGAATGTTTTACTCGAGTCTATCAATCTAGATGTACGAATTATTGGTACTCCTCTACAAAAGAAACTAGGAGGATGGATAAGTGGGATACATTGCAGGTCTGAAGAAAAAGTAAGAAGATTGAATAAGCTTGATATCAAACAACCTTGGTTTGCAACATACAGTGATGATATTGAAGATGACTTACCTATTTTAATTGGCGCTAAACTACCCTATTTAATTAACGGGAATAACAACAAAATTAAAAATATAAAAATCAATAACTTAAAAATATTAAATTGGGTTTAAAAGTTATGATATGAGTATTGTTTATATAAGCTTTCTAACGACTAAATAAAGATAGTATAGGCACTTTTAGTAATAAAAGTGCCTATACTATCTAAATTAAATTTTCATTTATCGTGAATATTATCAGATACTTTTCATTAATTTTCTCTATATTTATTTCTTAAATCCAACAAACCTTTACTATATATTTCTTCATTTTCAGTACATGAAGCTTGTAAATTCATATCTAGGTAGGTATAACGATGTAATAATTTTTCTTCATTATTGTGTCCTCCAAAAATATTAAAATGAGCACCTTCATTCGAAAAACATTCAGTTACAATATTAGGAATTCCATCCCCTATCAAATCAACTCCTCTAATTTTATTATTTTTATATAGAATCTGATCCTTATTTAATTCAAGACCATAACCACGAACTAACTCATTACTTCTTTTATTAATATTATAAAAATAATTAGGCTCATCTGTAACAAAAGCTAATTCTGAAACACAATCAGAATCATCATTTTTCAATACTGGTGTTACGACATCATATTTAATTTTTTCATCATCTTTATAAATAATTACGATATCTTGATTAAGAGGTTTTTCACTTATAATACATTCTTCATCAGGATCTAATAATAAATAAATTTTATTATCTAAACCCTTTTTTATTTTTCTAATTTTTTCAGTAGATTCAATGGATTGATTATTATTTACTTTCTTTATTTCAAAAGAATTTGCATAAGCTCCTTCAATTACATATTGAATAGTAGATAAGCTAAAACCTACTAAACATACAAAAACTAATTTTTTATAAATCACTTCTATTTTCTCGCATCACTAATGAAATTAATATTTATAGCCATTCATAACTTTACTATATGAATTTTATCAAATTTCAACTTTCCAAGCTTTATTAGAAACTAATTTCCCATTCTTTACATTTAAAACAATATTGTAAGCTGCTGCACCACTCTCATTAAAAGTATTTAAAATAAAGATATTATTATTTAAGTAATATATTTTAAAATCAGCAAGCTCATTCTTGCCCCCATCGACACCATCTTTAGGGAAAAAATATTGCTCGAGCTCAGTTCTACTGATTTCTATTCTGTTATCTTTTTCTTTAACAATAATTTTATCAAGTTGTAAAAAATTATTGTCAGGTAGGCTACCATCTGTACCAAAGAACTTTTTATTATTAAAATACTTATATTCACCTTTAAAAGTTTTATAAAGTTTAGGATCTAAAATAGCTTTTTTTGCATACACTTCTACTATTATATTTTTATCACTATAAACAGCTTTTTCTCTAGAATATTGAGATAGTTTAATAGAAGTGTAACCACCAAAATTATTTATTCTATTTTTATAGACAAATCCTGTTACACCATTGCTTGCATTAACTAAACAAAAATTATTTGTCCCTCCATCCATTGCACAAGAAACAATTTCATTGTTATATAATTTGGATGTAACTTTCGAACTTAAACTTGAATTTCCTCGTACATTAACGTACCCATCTTTATCTTGAATAAAACCAAAGTCAGCATATGAAGCCTCAATAGATCCGATCATGAAAGAAGTAAAAACTATAAATTTAAGATATTGTTTCATTTAAGCTAAGCTCATTATTTACTTTGAATGATCTCTTTTATAACAATATCATCTTTCAAAATAATATTATTATAAAATATAATCAAAATTTTAAAAATTCATGGTTATTCTTTATCATCATGAAAATCACTTTCAGATTTCTATCAAGCCGCAATTTATATACTGCATTGACATAATCACTAAATAAAAAAATTATTGCTGTAGGATCTTAATCAAATTAGTATTATTATCGTATTTTATATTCTTAATAAGCTTACATTTCCCTTTATTTTCTATCAGAAAATCAATAAATTCATCGTGTGTAGGCGTATTAAATTTAACAGTAACAATATTATCTGTAGCTTGTAGTATACTAAATTTACCTATATCATCTTGTGCATTGCTTAAAATATTAAAATCTATATTGCATACACCATTTAAATTACTTCTACACGTATAATCTTTTACTAACATATTTGTTAGTTGATTAGAAAAAAACCTAGAAATAGTTTTTCTATCAGCATTCTCAATAATTTTATTTCCATCCACAGGATAATTTTTATATAAGGTAGTGATTAAATTTTTCGAGTCTTTAAAACATTTCTCATCATTACTTGCATTTGTAACACCAAAGAAAAAGGATAGAAAAATAAATGTAAATAATTTGTATTTCATAAGTTACACCTAAACTTGTACTTTATTTTATAAGAAAATTTATAAAAAAACATCATAATAATTTTTATTTTACTTATTTATAATCTTTCATTAATGATTTAAATTTTATTTTATAGTTTTAGTTATTAAAATTGATAGAAGATATATTTACAATTTGAGTATTTTCATTAGCAATGACAGAGCTTTACACTGCCATGACAATAAAAAATATTACTATTTTTCAAAATTTTAATTAAAATTTCTCTCTATACCCCAACTTGGTTGGGGTACAATCAAGGTATATATTAGTCTAATTTAAGACCTTTTTTTATTTTAAATTTTTCTTTAAAATTTTACCATTTTTATCTTTATAACTTATTACCTCTGAATTATCAATTGAATAGTAATCTCCTATTTTTTCCACTTTTAAATCAGGCTTTATTTTTATTAAATAAAATTCAGAACTAGAACTTTCATCTGTATCAATATATTTTTCAGCAATAGAATAAAAGCTATCTTTGAATTGAGGAAGGAATCTAAATGTATTTACATTTAATGAATCCACTTTTGTGTCATTAAGTACATTTATAAAATCAGGAGATATTTTTTCTAATTCAGAGAAAGAGTAAGCCCGATTATTAGAATTTTCAAGTTGCGTGCATTTCTTAGCTGAGTTTTTCTCCCTACATTTAGAGAAAAAATCTGAGGAAATTGGTAAATTAAGTTTTTTTATCACATTATTAGAATTATTTATATCCTTATCTAATTCAACTCTAGATTTAAAATCAAAACTTCCATTATTATATGTATAACAAGTTTTTACTGCTCTATAGGAGTTTTGATATTGATTAAAGTTACCATTTAAACAAAATGAATTACTATCAGATGAAAACTCTATAGGTTTAATATTTGACATTACACTTAATGAAGCTGGGAATGTGAAAACCTTAAGCTTTTCTAATTCAATAACTGCAAAATATAAATAATTTTTTTCTTTAAAATTCATTAAAAACTTGTTTTTATCAAAATTTGATACTTTGTTTTTTAAAATATTATTATAATCTTTTAATCTTTCTTTGGAACAAAAATCCACCTCATCATAATCAATTGAGCAGTCCTTTACATCGATTTTATTGATATCCTTAGCTACAGATGTATTACTTGAATATCCGAAAATTGATAAAACTACAAATATAGTTGAGCTAACAGATACATTTTTCATTTTTTCACCATTTAGTCTGTTTATTATCTTCATAAAATTTCTAAAACCACTACTATTGATTTCTTAACCAAGAATTCCAATTATTTTTTTGCAGAGAGCTGATATTCACTCAGAAAATCTCCCATTCATTATTATAAAAACAAGATCACTTATATAATATTAGCAAAATAACGAGATCAAAAAATCGTTATTTTGCTATAAAATAAAACATTAATCCAACATTATTTTATTTCCATTAAAATATACATTTTGATTACCATCTAATTTAAAAGACTTAACTTCACCTAAATTTTTTGTTTTTAAATTATTATTTAAAAAATAAGATAAATATAATATTTCTTGTTCACTATCTCCCTCACTATACTTAAATATATATAATACTTTATTTCCTAAAGGTGCATTAATATAAGTTGTATTAGAACCTCTCTCACTTACGAGAAATCGAAGTTCATTATTTTGAGGATTTTTTGACAATTCTTCTAGTTTTTTGTTATTAAAAATAGTTTCTTTACACTTTATCCCATTACATATAAATTTATTGTTTTCAAAAATAACTGGAAGATTTTCTTTTTCATGTTTCACATCTTTTTCTTTTTGTACTTTTTTAAAATAATTTATATCATTTGAATTAAAAATATAACATTCATTTTTAACATTTATATTATTATCTCTATATAAAAAAGTTGTTCCAGACAAACAAACTTTATTGCTGTATTGATTAAATTTAATAGTAGGTGGTTCTGATGCTATTTCTTCTAATCGATCATTAACAAAATATCCTATAGATTGCTCAAGTGGATATACCTTTTTTGTTCTAGGATCTATTACAATAAAATATTTAACTTTTCTAGGTACTCCCTTTCCTGTATCTTTATCTTTGTCAAGAATTAAAGCAATTTTATTTTGAGCAAAATTCTCTTTTTTATTTAATGCATCATTGTAAAGTTTTAAATTTTCATTTGAACAAAAATCAATATACCCTTGTTCAAATTTGCATTGAGTAATACTTTTTTGCGTAATATTTTCAATAATTGATTTCTTATCTCTTAATCCAATATCTTGATTATTTTCCTTAGCGAAAATACAGCTCGATACTGATATGACAGTAGAAAATATTACTAATTTTTTCAAAAGTTTCATTAAAAATGTCTCTCTGCACCCCAACTATGTTGGGGTACAATCAAAATATATACTAGTCTAATTTTAAGACCATTCTTATTTTAAATTTTTCTTTAAAATTTTACCATTTTTATCTTTATAAGTTATGACTCCTGAACTATCAATTGAGTAATAATCTCCTATTTTCTCCACTTCTAATTCAGGCTTTATTTTTATTAAATAAAATTCGGAATGAGAACTTTCATCCGTATCTATATATTTCTCAGCAATAGAATAAAAAATATCTTTTAATTGAGGAAAGAATCTAAATGTATTTACATTTAATGAATCTACTTTTTTGTCATTAAGTACATTTATAAAATCAGGAGATATTTTTCTTAATTCAGATAAAGAATAAGCCCGATTATTAGAATTTTCAAGTTGCGTGCATTTTTTAGCTGAGTTTTTCTCGTTACATTTAGAGAAAAAATCTGAGGAAATTGGTAAATTGAGTTTTTTTATCACATTATTAGAACTAGAATTATTATATTTATTTATGCCCTTATCCAATTCAACTCTAGATTTAAAATCAAAACTTCCATTGTTATATGTATAACAAGTTTTGACTGCGCTATAAGAATTCCGATATTGATTAAAGTCACCATTTAAACAAAATGAATTACTATCAGATGAAAATTCTATAGGTTTGATATTTGACATCACATTTAATGAGGCAGGGAATGTAAAAACCTTAAACTTTTCTAAATCAATAATTGCAAAATATAAATAGTTTTTTCTTTAAAATTCATTAAAAATTTGTTTTTATCAAAATTTGATACTTTGTTTTTTAAAATATTATTATAATCTTTTAATCTTTTTTTGGAACAAAAATCTACCTCATCATAATCAATTGAGCAGTCCTTGACATTGATTTTATTAATATCTCTAGCTACAGATATATTACTTGAGTATCCTGAAAACAAATATCACACCTAAGTTATTTATTTTGAATAAAATATGTTAGGTTTAAAAATGTAAGACTAAATCAGTTTACCTGCTTAAAATATACTTTTCTCCCTTCGGAACATATTCCATAAAAAACTCCATAAGATTCATTCTTTACTGAGGGATTATTCAAATAACTATTACAGTCCAATACTAAATCTCCAGCATTTTTCTTAAAAAATATTTTTTGCTTTTGATAATATGGAGCACCCGTATAATTATCAGCCAAATAATAGATTCCCGATTTAAAATTCTTTGATTCAGCCTGTTTTGTTGCATATCCATTTTTTATAAAATCAATCCCACCCAAGGCTAGGTTAACTTTATCAATATTTAAACTCAACTCACTACTATTATTTTTATCCGCTTTAGCTTCTGCCCATCCAACTTGAACATCTTCACTATAAACATTTTTATAATATAAGGTAAAATTACCATTATTATCTTTTATATAAAATTCATCATATGCAGGATCAAGTCTTTTAAAGAGATAATTATCCATCTTTTTTGTAGGTGTAAAATTCTTACACTTTCCTGACTTTTCACAGATTCGATATGAAAAATAAAGTTTTGTGTTACTTGATTTAGGCTGATCCGCCTCAGTTGTACATGCATACATTAAACTAATTAAAAATACAAGAAATAATCTGCTCATCATTGCATAGTCTCTATGTGCATAGCACCTTCACCCGCTACATCTGCTAAAATAAAATATATTGAAATATTTGATACTTAATTTTGAACATCAACAATTTTACGTAATTTAATATTAAATATTTTAGTTAAATATAATTAATAGTAATACATACCATCTTACACCTAATCTTATTACTTAAATAAGATTAGGTGTAAATAATATTATTCTCATATTAAGTACTTAGTCTCTCTAATTTATAAAAGTAAAAAAACTTACCACTCTTCGCATAAAGTTAAAGATTTAATATAGTAAAAAACAACCTTGGTTATAACTCTGGAATTTCTTTAAAATAAATTTTTTCCTTATCAGAACAAACGCTATAGAACATGCCTGAATAATTATTCTTCGGATCTAAATCTTTCATATAACTTTTACAATCAAGTAAAAGCTGCTTATTTTTCTTTATAAAAGTTAATTTTTGATATTGTTTGAAAGAGTAACCATCATAGAAGTCATTAATTATATACATATCTTTTCTATAGTTTTTCGAGGGAACATAATCAGAGTTATCACCACTACCTATAGAATTATAGTTTCCTAAAGTTTGAAATATCTTATTAGTTTCCATAACTAGATTATTTTCATTATTTGTAACTATTTTCATTTGTGCCCACCCCATTTCAACACCTTCTGAAAAGATATTTTTATATATAACATAATATTTATTATCTTTTATTTTTATATAAAATTCATCTACCGAAGGCTTATAAGCAAACAATGCATAGCTGTTTTGATTTTTTGTATAATTAAATTCATTACAAATGTTTTTTAAAGTGCATTTTTTATATGAATAATAAATTGTATTAGCTGTATTAGCTGTATTAGCTGTATTAGCTGTATTAGCTGTATTAGCTGTATTAGCTGTATTAGCTGTATTAGCTGTATTGAAACATCCAGAAATTAATAAGACTAGTATTAATAATAAAGTATTTTTCATTGGGTTATCTCTATATGCATTGCACCTTCTCCAGGTTCATCCCCAGAAATAAAGCCACTAATGATACCATTAAGCTTAGCATCCTTACAGGCTTGCTTAAATTTTTTCCCTTGTGCATTCAAGTGACTATTAGTACCAAAACCATTACTATTTAATCCTATATCTACTACATTAACCTTGTTATATTGTTCAGTACTGACACAATGTTTGGAAACTTTTTTATTTTGTTTTTGTAATTCAATAATTTTCTCTACCATTTTACTAATAGTTTGTTCCTTCCTCATATTCTTGGCTTTACATTCATCTCTGACTCTTTTTACTTCTTCTCCCGGCGCAGTATACCTAATATTCTGACTATACATTGCATTAGCTTGGGATTCAGCTGTTCGAATTGTGCTTGTTATATATATTTTATTCATTCCCGCTTCTTTAGCTAAAAATGCTAATATTTTTTTGGTTTTTTCAGAAACAATATTTCGTCTCCACTCTTCATTCACGCCGCTAAATAGAACACTTACGCCTTCAACCTTAGCTACTTCTACTTTTTGAATTTTCAAATTAATCGTTGCCATACTATTTTCAATTTTTCCATCAAAAATAATTTTCTCTTTATTGGATTCCAAAACTATAATTCTAATAGATTCATTTATTACCCCCTTATGAATTTTTTTACCCAATCCATTTGCACCACTGACATGACTACGTTTTGTTCCTTTATACTCAACAATATAACTACCACCATTAAATAATTGATTAGTTTTAACGTCATAAGTTAAAACTGTAAATTCAACTTCTCTACTATCATTAACCACCATTTTGGGATGACCATCTTTACTTACCGCAGTGTTTTCATCTCTTTTAGGAGTAGAGTCATGAGTTTCCACTGGGTGCTTCTGTTTTGAGGAAGGAACGGGTTGTTTAGATTGAGCTATTTCTACAACTTTAGTCCCTATCTTTATATTTTTTGATGCTTGCTCTATTGCTGACGAGTCAACATCGATAACACGAAGCGATTTATTTTTATCAACTTTGATAGTCAATAAGTTCCGTTCATCTCTTAATTTATAATTCAGCTCGAATCCTGTCATTGCACTAACAGTTATCTTTCCATTACCATCAGTCTTTTTTTGCTTTATCTGATTTCTATATTTTTGAATTAAATTCAAATTTGTTATAGGTTTTTTCGTATCTTTATGTCTAAAAAGGATATTAAAAGTATGTAAATTAAGCTTTATCGTCTTTTCGCCCATACCTTCTTGTGCTGTAAAACGAATAATTTCTTGTTTTGAGTCTAGCCCACTAATTAAAACTGTAATCTCCTCGCCACTTAATGCTACTAAGTTATTTTCAATACCATTAGTACCTACACTATGCTTCTTTTCTGAATTTTTATATTTTAGAAAATAAGAAAAATTTGGAATCGGTTTATTTTCACTGTCTATAACTTTAATACTAAAATTAACATTTTTTTGCTGATCATTACTTTTACTTACTTTCGCGTTTTGCTCAACACTTGCTTTATTTTCTAATTTCACAGGCTCCGGTTTCTGCGAAGGAGTCGGTTGTTGGGTATGGATATCTGTTTGGGATTTGATTCCGCTTATACCATTTGCAACCACCAAAACTGCAGAATGATTTTTACCATCAGCAATTAATAGTACTGGCTTTTGATTATTATCAACAACAGGTTTTCCATCAACGGTAATCCTTGCTCCCCATCCTCCTTTCACTAAAATAGATCTAATTTTTCCTTGACTATTTGTCAATAAATTACTAAGAGTTGGCACTACTTTTGTTTTTTTGTAACCAACACTTACTGTAGAGTTAACTAATGGGCTAGCACTTTTATCTACAAATTGCACGTAAAACCGTGAAGTATCCTTGTATCTGTGCCAACTCATGTCATCATTTTCAGTACCTTTTATTTCAACTTTTTCCGTTTCAGAGTTTAAAAATGCTGGTGGATACTTATAAATTTTTGGCTGTTCTTTATGTAGTTGTGCTTGAGCTTTTGGACTCCAATATAGCACGATGCCATTTGTAAAATCCTCTTCTTGTCTATTATAAATTGGCGACACTAAATCAATAATATGCTGAGTAGATTTAGAAATTTTATTAGATTTCATTTCCAATCTAACTTGGCGAACAGCATCAGTTTCATTTGTTAAAGCATCAAAATCATCTTTTAAATATCCCATTATACTTATGTGTTTAACCCATTCACCAAAACCTATTCTATTCATTATACAATGTGCAACGGCTCTCTTTGAAATGTCTCCACAAATACCCGCTTCGCCTTTTACAGTTGCGATAAAATCAATAAATTCTTCAGAATAACTCATCGTTATTCTCCACATGGATTAGCTATTTTTTTATTAGCTAATATAGTTGATTCATTACTTGCTATTAAATTTAAACCACCATCAGGTGAAAAATAACTCATATTTTTAAAATAAGTATAATAATCAAATCTTTGTAGCAACCCATTAAATTCTTTAGTTTTTAAATTGACAATTTTTCTAGGCTTATTTGTAAACAATTTTCTTGCATAAATGACTTTCTTTTTGCTATCACTTTCGATCAAACAATTATTTTTATTATCAATGGCAATAAATTCGTCTGTGGCATCCTCTTTATTTTGACTATAGAAAAGCGTAACTGAACATGGAGACCCACATGATGTTTTTACTTTATATAAGTTTTGATTTATTTTTGAAATATTTAAAAGTTTGACACCTTTTACAACTATTTCATTCTGAACATTTACAGTTCTCACAATGTCACAACTAGAATTATATTCATCCTTACATTTTGCAGAAACTACAAAAGTATCGTCATTTGCATGTATATTAAAGCTAAAAATAATTCCGCTTAATAAAAAAATTGATATAAAAGTCTTTTTCATATTAAATCCTGTAACTTCTGTTATTTTTCGTTTAAATATTTCAATCATATTCTATCCTATAGTTACTTCCATAAATATCTTCATCACTTAGGTATTAAAACCTTCATCTTAGATATGCCGAGCCATATGCTTAAATGTTAACAATTAACTGTAAAGATATATAAAAAGTGAACTTATGTTAGGTTTCTTATAAAATTTTAAATCTTTTCTTATTTTTTCAAATATTAAAAAATAGAAAAGGTTATAAAGAACCCTATATCAATTATTTATCCTTATAAAATAGATTATTTTTGGTATCTAAAACTTCATCGGAATAAAGATAATATTTTCCTTTCTTAAAGACTACTTTTCCTAACTTTTCACCACTTTGAACTTTAAAGAAATATAGTTCGTTATTTTTCTCTTTCACTTTACATATATAAGATTTATCAACCTGAAAGCCAGCAACAGAATACTCACACTTTTTGGGTGTTAGCGTTAAAACCGATTCTATCGTCGCAATATTACCACTCGGCAACTCTTCTGAACTATAATAATGATAATTACCATTCCACTTATCTACATTTGCAAATGTATTAGTAGAAAGAGCTAGCAATAATAAACAAAAAATTTTCATTTAATTAATTTATAAATAATCAAGTTAAACTATTATAACCAAATTACAAAATCTAGAGAAATATATGAAATCTAACTGTCAGTATGTAAAACCTAAAGATAAGGCTTATTCATAGATTACATTATTATAGAGATTTCTTAGGATGTTAAGGGAGAACATCTATGATTTACTTCAATCTTCAATAGTAATAACTTTGTAAGTTATAATCTTATGCTATAAAATTTTAATTTATAGCATTATAATTTAAATCGAGATCCTTTAGGTGAGTAAACATTCAGGTTATACATTTTCGTACATGCTACTCTTTTCGATCCTTATCACATATTTGAGATATAGTTTAGTCAGCATCCTATAAGATTGTTTAGCTAAGAAAAGCTAATTTTAATATTTTTATACAGTTATGATCTCCATTCATTTAACCACTATAGACACAATCTGTGTCCAGTGAAGTATGATGTGTCTAGTAAAATTTACCACTCTACTTTTAGATTAAAAAATTCCACCTCTCTTTCCAACTATTTACACTTATTCGTTATATTGAACTTTGGGGATTTATTAAAACTTACTAAGGTAAAACTTCTATCGATGAAGTTTTCTGAATCTTCATTGGGAGCATGAAAAATCCACTCTGAAATACCATTATTTTTTAAAGTAACATCAAAGTTAAAATTACTTCCCATATTCTTATCTTGGAAATACACCTCATACTCATTAGGATTAGTTTTCAATATTTTAGTTACTTTATAAAATGGTTGATCAGGAGTATCAAATGAGAATTTAATTAATTGATTCTTTTGATCAAAGTTCACAAAATTGATGTTAGTTGAATTTTTTTTCCTATTCGCCTCCACACTACACTCATATATCCACTTATCTTTTTTATCTTTATAAATATAATAATTATTACTGTCCTGAAATTTTAAAAAAAATTCACTAATGTTATTAGCAAAAGAAATACTAGGAAGCATCAATAAAAAATACAAAAAAACAATTTTCATTTACAAATACCTACGCTGATAATATTCTTAGCCTTATTTTTAGCAATAGAAAAGAACGATAAGTCTTCAATCCTCTTATTTCCTAAATAAGCATCCCATTTATAGACATCACTATTATTAATCTTTTTTATTTTATAAGTATATACAATATTATATGGATTACGAACCTCTAATATATGTTCATTTTTGTTCATTTTTTCCTTAAGAATTAAATATTCTGTACTCTCTGGTAATGCTAAATGTAAAGATTTATCTGTTAAGGTTATGTTCTCAAGTTCTTCAGTTGATTCACTTTTACAAAGCCTAACAAATTCCCCTTTCTTCTTATCAATCATAATATAATCACCCGTAGGAATTTTTGCTCCAGTAGGAAATGCTACTATTATAAGTACTAACAAACTTATTAGTTTCTTCATCATCATACTAATTTCTTCTAACTTGTGTCATCGTATAAGTGCTTCCATTATAAGCTGTTTTACCCCGTAAAAATCCATTAATTATATAAAGCTTGTTACTATTACTTGTTCCTTTTTCTTTATGGCGTGTTCCTACATCATAAAAACGATAGTAAACTTTTCCATTTTCACATCCTCGCCCTACAACTACAATAAAATGATCTGTTGTTCCTTCATTAACCCCATATCCAAGTTTATGATCTACACCAATCATAACAGGATGACCAACATTAAGTTCTTTATCCAAATAATTCAATCCATTTTGAAAATTTGATGTTGCTTCAATTGTAGAATGATTCGAATTTTCCAAAGCTACTTGAAATAGTCCAGTTGGTGAACCAGCTGATGAACTAAGCTTGCTATTTTTCAAAATTAATACACATGTCCGAGCACAAGCTACATTTGGTCTAGGTTGGGTAAATTGAGAAATCCACTCTACAGATGCACTCAAATCTACATGTTTTGTTTGGCAATTCGGACATATATCTTGTATAGGCTGTACAGGTTTAATTGAACAAGCGAAATTATTTTCTTTATTTTTACTGTCTAAACCTGTAGTAAGATGTTTATTTATTTCTTGAGTAACCTCCCAGATATATGTCTTCCCATCCTCAAACCCCCTTATAGGAATTTTTTTCTTATTCTTATCTAATTTAAAATTACCATTCTTATCTTTTCTATAAGCAAAAATATTTTGATATTCTCCTTTTTCCTTCATAAAAGCAGGATTAGCATGATAAGCACTTCTCTCACTACCACCCTCATATAAAATATCATTTGGCTTATTTTTACCAGACAATAAAGCATTAGGATAATTAATATACAAATACATATCTGTTAATGACTTCATTAATTTATGCCGATCAGATCTCGTGAAATGTTGTTTAACGAGATCTAATTGTTGAGCCCCGCTCATTTTAGTAAGTCTTTCTACCGAGATATTATTTAAATCTTTTCTAACATCTGGACCAAATTGAATAAGGCCATAATAACCTAAACCATTAGGTTGGGCTGGATCAAATGATCCACCTGTTTCCAAATGCATACATGCCATTAAATAATTAGCCATATTTTTAGTATCATTTGGCCACATATCTTTACAAATCTGTATAACCTTTTTTCTAAACTCACAATTTACAAATTTTGTAGTTTTCCCCCAAATTAAATCATAATCTTTACAAACACATCCACTTAAACTTGCTACAGCTACTGGTTTTTTATCTTCATTATGTTCTTGCTGTACTTCAATTTTTTTAGTGGGTGCGGTTGACGTTTTCTGTTGAGGAATTGATTTAGAATCCGATGCCGTTGACTGCTCTTTTTTGGTCACAGGTGGTTGTGGTTGTGGTTGTGGTTGTGGTTGTGGTTTAGTCTGCCCAACCTTTGGTTCTGCAGTTTTATTTGTTGTATCTGTTTGTGGAGCAATACTTGTTGATTTACTCTTTCTATCAATAGAAACTGTTCCCGTTTTCTTATGTGGGGGCACTTTAACAGTCATATTTTCATCAAGCTTAATTATTGCATCTGCGTTCCCTTCAACTATATCAATATTTTCATTTTGATATATTTCATGTGGAGATTTTATATTTGGATTCAAAGCTAATAAAGCGGAAACAGTTGTATGATGCTCTTTTGCTATTTTAGATAATGTATCTCCACTTTTAACTTTGTATGTTCCTCTCCAATATTTACCTTGTTTTTGATGAGGTAATAGAGTTACATCAAATTTCATTTTTGGACTAATAAGCTTTACTTTTATATTTTTACTTGGGGTATGTACTTTACCAATTTCTTTCAGAGTATTATCTATATCCTTTCTTACAAAAATAGTTAGTGTATTTCCTCCCACATATTTAAGTGTGATTTCACCTTGTGCATTTGTATTACCTTTTTTTACCAAATCCTTCCCATTCTTAATTTCGTAATATAAATTAGGAATAGGTTTATGTGTTAAATCATGTAATGTAAAAGTAATATTATAAAGTTTATGTTTTAATTCCGTATTCATCTTTTTTTAACCGTATATATTTATTTAATATCTTGATTTTGAGATTCAACTTGAGAAACTTCTTCTTCAATTTCAACAACCCAATCCGTATTTGTATCCACAAAAACTTCAGCAGGTTCTGAAGAATCAGAACTAATTCGTGCAGTACGACCATTCTCATCCAAAGAGCCAGTCGAAACTCGTCCATTTTTAAACTTAGCTACATAAGACAATCTAGATAAATCAAAATCCCAAAATAAATCATAAACATCTAATTTATTACTATACATCATGGTACTTGGCAGTTGAGGAACCTCATAAGAAACCTTGGCTCCACCCGTAAATAAATGCTGCCCAGCTTTACTTTCAAACTTACCGCCTGTTGTTGAAAACACGCCATTGGCATTAATTTTGAGCTGTGACCCACCTGCGGTTAATACAATTTCTTTTGGACTCGTAAGCTCGATTTTATCTTCAGTAGAAATGAGCTTAATGACCTTCTTGGCAATTGCTTCAATGGCATCGTCTTGTGCTTGTAGTTCGAGCTTTCCTTTTGCTGCATAAGCACGCAAACCCTTTTGCGCGGCAAACAAACTAATTTTGTCTTGTGCATGCCCAATAATATTTTTCTGTGCGCTGAAATTAATTGAACCGCTGGCACTTTGGGCAATATCTTGCGACGCTTGCAAAATAATATTTTCAGGTGTCGTCAAAGCAATACCATTGGGTGATGCTAATAACATCAAGGCTTGTCTAAAGATTTTGCCTTGTTCTTGCTGTTTAGTATTGGAACTACTTTCTAAACCTTGGGTATAACCCTCCATAAAGCCTTGCAAAGAACTCAATGCTTTAGAAGGTGATACTTCTAATTTACTGCCTTTACTAAATGTTCCACATACACTCATCATGTCAAAGTCTTTAGTCTCGACATTTCCTAAGACTTTTCCAACCTCTTTAATACTTTCAAATGGATTTTTATGAATCTGGTCTTTAATGCTGGCAAGCTTACCTTTAACGATGTCGGCACCATGTTCTTCAACGTTTTCGATGAACGCTTTTAAATTTTCCACCGCATCTTTAGCATCGCTAAAGAAAGCATTAAATTCGTCTACAACGCCTTTTGCATTTCCACCTAGTGCACCAATGTCTTGAATAAAGCCCCCACAGCTTTTTAGTGCATGAATAGGATCGTTATTAATCCCTTCTTTAAACAGGTTCACCGTACTATCTAATGCCTGTCCTGTAGTTTTTAGCTCAAGCGACTGGATAAATTTGGGTAAGCGATTAATCACATTCAAAGCATCAGTTTGTTGCTTGGCTGCAACTTCACTGAGCATTTTCATGCTTTCATAGCCTTGTGAAAGTAAAGATTGTGCTTGTGCAGCCTCTAAATGATCTGCAATCGCCTGCTCTTGTGCATAGGTGCTAATGAGCATGCCTTTACCTGCACGCACAGCACCCCAAGCGTCTGTTCTAAGCTCAAAGCCTTCACCACGGCCTTGACTCGTCTCTTGTTCTTTCGGATGGCTTAAATTGCCCAAATTCAATTGTGTCGCTGCATGACTACTTTGGAGTTGAGTACTGATTTGCCCTGTTGTGTCATCAAAGCGTAATTGGTTAAAGCCACTACCACTGATTTCCTGACTACGAATACCACTCAGTTTTTTAGTCGCAGGAAGCTGGCCTTTTACATCGAACTTAGTTGGTGAACGCTGTGCCTCATGGATCCGTCCCGTCACAAATGGGCGGTCAATGTTGCCATCAAAGAAGTCAATGACAACCACTTCACCAATACGTGGCAAGAAACGTGCGCCATAGCCTTCTCCAGCCCAAGGAGTCAGTACATCCACCCAAGCCGAGTCGGTATCATTGTCATTACTACCCGCACCACCGTCATGACCATGATCATCACTACGGGTAAATAGAAAACGTACTTTAATGCGCCCCCATTCATCAACATGAATGGTTTCTCCTTGTGGTCCCACGACTTTTGCTCGTTGTGGGTACGCAATTGGGCGATGCTGTTCTGGATTATATTCAGGTGCGGTTTTGATTTGACGGCGTATTAGGGTCAGCTCATTACCTTGACGCTCTATATCGTCATAACCATGTTGATCCCAACGACTTTGGGTTAACAACTGGTTGACTTGCTGATATAAATCTTTAGGCAAGTTGTTTTGGTTATAGAAATTTTTAGCAATGATCAAGAACTCTTGATCTGCTCCTTCGTGCTGATCAATTTCAGGGTGCTCTCGTAGATTAAACCAATAACCGACTTGGCTATCGCGGACACGACTATAGGCTTTAAAGTATTTGGCCCGACTCGCATGCATGTCCGTGAAGTGCTGATTTAATTTTTCTAGTTGACCATTACCTGAAGCCGTTGCCTGATCTTCCCCTTTTAAATCTTGCATCCAAGCTGGGCTGACGTGCCATGCTTGCTCAAGACTTAAGGTGGCTGAGTCGAAGCTGTCTGAATGTGTATGCGTAGTAACAACTGAACCATTACCCTCTTCTTGTGCAAGGGCATCGGGTTGCCAGCGCTGCACATGTACCGCTGTCGGTTGCAAACTTCGCACCGCAACAAAACCAGTAATACTATCTTGATATTCGGTTGCACTACTTCTGTGATAGCGAATACTACGACGCGCTAAAGCTTGGTACTGGCTATTGTCATCAATGAGTCTAAGTTTCTGAGCTTGTATGGGCGCAGTAAAATGAGGAACAAAAAGCTCTGATTCATCAATGAGCCAACTAATACCTTCACTTCGCCATAAGCGCGTAAGAAAGTCATAGTCAGACTCATTGTGCTGCATGGTGAAAGGTCGAATATCATAGTTTTGACTTAACCCGCCCAAATCAAGACTTAAACTCGCAGCAAAAAGTGGACTTTTTTCTTGCCATTCTTTAAATAAAACTTCGGTAATTTCTACGATACTTTTATTCATAAAAACACGACTATTACGGCGTTTGTGCCATAAATTAGTCGCATCTTCTAAAGTCAGCTTATAAAGCGTTAAAGCACCATCACTTTGTCCATAACTGGCTTCAGTCACAATCCCAGTTGTTCGGAACAATTGGCCCGAATCTGTGACCTGATCAACAGCAACCTGAACGCCAATAAATTGCTTCAGTGCAATTTGGGCATTGGTTGAAAGGCAGATCAACTCTGCCATCAGGCCACCATTCAACTGATGTTGGCCTTCTATACGTTGTAAGAATACTTGATTATTGAGTAGTTCATTAGAAAACTGTACATGGATAGCACGTTTCTGAGCATTTAGCCCTATTTTTTCCAAGACGCTGAATATATTAAAAAGCATTTTTTTATAATCATAAGGATATATAAACGGCTGCACTTTATAAAAAACAGAACTATCTGTCTACAAAATTATGCATTATTTCTATCAATTTTTCTTATATTCTCACTTATTCGAATGTGATTAAAAAAAACCCAACTTAAGTTGAGCTTTTTTTAATCACCTTAAACTCACTTTTTAGCAGTCTTAAATACTGGATAAAAACGGAATAACTGCCATAAACATACTAATAATAGCAAAAGGAAATAAACCAACGACCAAACTGGTAACGATTGACCTAAAAAGGTCCAGTCAATTGCAGCACATTCACCTGAACCAGAAAGCACTTCTTGCAAAACTGCTTTCATCGGTAAGGCATCAATTAAATAATTTAAACCCGGTCCACAACTCGGTACTTGATCTGCGGGTAAATGTTGTATCCACACATGACGCCCTGCCACCCCGACTGACCATAAAATTGCGATGCCAGCCAAAAATGCATAAAAGCGTTTAATCGCATTGGAAACTGGATTATGCAAAAAAGCGACGAGCGCCACAAAACCCATTGCCATTAAGCCAACACGTTGAAAAATACAGAGCGGACATGGCTCTAAACCTTTTACATGTTCCAAATACAACGCAAAAGACATGCCGACAATACTTGCTAAAACAAGTAGCCCACTCACCAAACGGTAACTTAATCGCATGTAAAACCTCGTTTTATTATCGATATTGTTCAAGATATTGGTCAAAACTGACCTGAGTATCTTGCTCAAGTTGTTCTTGCTGCTGTAACGACTGTGCAGCCAATTGTTCAAAATGTTTCAAAGTTTCCACACTAAGCTCATGCTCTTCATAACTTTCAGCATGTAATTGCGCCATGTGGCTACCAAAACTCCAAGTTCCACCATGTTTTAACGTATCGTCAATGACATGGGCAGATAAAGTCTCATCAACTTCATCAATTCGTGCTTGCATGATCGCTAATGCTGAACCATACAAGTCTGTTGCATAGGTCTGATCGAGTAGCTGTGCACAATCTTGCATGTTAGCAATATATAAACGTGCCCAATCTTCGATGTGATATGACCCTGTTAAATCTGTAATGGTTGCATTCGGTGCCCGACCTCGGTTTACCACCTCAGTCTGATTTTTCTCAACCAAGTCTTGCTCTGGACCTAACAGGTCTGGGCTGTCACTTAGCAAACAATAAAGTGCTAACACTTCAAGGAAGCCTGCTGTCGTTTCATCAACACCAATTGCCGAATATGGGTTTACATCAACAGCACGTAACTCAACATATCCCACCCCTCGATTTTTCAAGGCTTGTGACGGCGTTTCACCTTTTTGAGGCACCTGTTTTGGACGTACAAGACTGTAATATTCATTCTCGATCTGCAAAACATGATCATTGATTTGCAACGGCTCACCAGAGGCATCATTTAACCCTAAACAGCTAAATGGCGGGTAAGGAGAATGAACAGCTTTTTGTAAACCATCCAGATAGCCAGTCAAATTATTGTAATGAATACCTAAGCTTTTTTGGGCTGAGTTTTGATAGCCCAATCGCCCCATACGTAAAGCTGTAGCATACGGTAAATAGTATGAACCTTTGATTAAAGGCAACAACTGATGTTTATGTCCGGTCAAGAAACAACGACATACCGTTGGGCTTGCACCCACTAAAAACATAACCAGTGGCGTTAAACGAATAAAATTACGAACGAGACCAAAATAACGATGGCTGCGATAATCCTGCAAACTTAATGATTTTAATTGTTCGTCAGTTTCATGAGCTTGTAACTCAGCAAAAAGTGTATCTGGAAAAGATAAATTGTAATGCACGCCTGAAATGGTCTGCATGCGGCGACCATATCGAATTCCCAACCCACGGCGGTATAGTGTTTTAAAACGACCAATATTAGAGGTACCGTATTGTGCTAGACGAATCCGTTCTTCATTATCGTCTAACATACATGGCATAGACAGCGGCCAGAGTTTCTCACCATTTTCTAAATGACGATGCACAACCGCATGAATATCGGTGAGCTCATGTAAAGCTTCACCAATGGTTGGCTTTGGAGAAGTAATAAACTCCATTAATGCTTCTGAATAATCAGTCGTAATTTGCGGATGTGTTAAAGCTGAACCTAATGCTTTTGGATGTAACTCTTGCGATAAGAACCCATTACTTTGCATACGTAGGCTTTCACGCTCTATTCCACGTAACATGCCTTGTAGTAGCGACGAATCCACCCAAGCAGGAATAACTGATTGAGATGGTGTAGTGGGTTGACTCATGCATTTGCTCGCTTATTAAAGATCACTATATACAAAATTGTGAGATGATACGGCTATTTATATACTCACATCATTCCAGTTTGGCAATTTTTATCACAATCTTGTTATTTAAGACACGAAAGAATTGTGATTTTATTGAAGAATAATTGCTAAAGAGTTGTCAATATCATGAACGAACAAGACATTTTAAACTTCTGGTTTTCTCCTGAACACCGTTCACTTTGGTTTGCAAAAAGTGATGATTTTGACAAAAAAATCCGTGAAAATTTTTCTGACGTTCATCGACAGGCAACTCAAGCAGAACTGTGGTCTTGGCGAAAAACACCGGAAGGCCGTTTGGCAGAGATTATTGTACTAGACCAGTTTTCTCGCAACATTTATCGTGATCAGCCGCAATCTTTTGCCTATGACAGCTTGGCATTAGCTTTGGCGCAAGAAACCATTAGCTTGCAACTAGATGCACAGCTTAATCCAGAGCAACGTTCTTTTTTATATATGCCGTTTATGCATAGTGAATCAAAATTGATTCATGAGTTTGCCTTGAAACTATTTCAACGCCTCGGCAATGAAATTAATTTAAGTTTTGAGAAAAAGCATAAAGTCATTATTGATCGCTTTGGACGCTATCCTCATCGAAATACCATTCTCGGGCGTGTTTCCACTCCAGAGGAAAGCGAATTTTTATTAGAACCGAACAGTAGTTTTTAAAACTTCTTAATTTTTAATACTGAGTCATTTATTTTTTAATGCTCAGCTGGGAGTTCATCATGAAATATCTCTCTCTTTGTTTAGCCTTAGGCACTGCCTTAACTTTAACTGCGTGTGCAACGACTCCAAGTAAACCAAAAACCTTTGATCAGCTTGGCCAGTTTTCAGCATATCCTCTAAATGCCCAAACGTTCCGTATTAGTTTTCAAGCCGACCCAAATATGAGTTATGGCAGAGCTGAAGAAATTACCTTGGTGAAAGCAGCACAAACGACGATACAAAAAGGTTTCCGCTTTTTTAAAGTGCAAAATGATCCAAGTAATCAGAGCCAGAAACCGCCACGTCAGGCTGTGGTTTATCCATCAGCTCCAAGCTTTTACCCATATGGTTATGGTCGTCGCTACCCAGGTTTCTGGCATGATCCGTTCTATGATTACCCACAAGTGGTCAATATCGACCCTGTTCAAGTGTCGTATACTATTGAATGTTATCGGGATCAAAAGCAGGCTCCACAGGATGCTTTTGATGCAACCTTGATCTTGAAGTCAATCGGACAAAAATATGGATTGAGTCCGACAGGAGAGCTGTTGCCACCGCCTGAGCCTCCAGTAAAACAAAAATGAACAGGATAAATTTATGAACATGGCAGAAGAAGTTCACCACGTGCCCAGTCTTAAACGTAGCAAATATTTTGCTACTCTGGCGCTTATTATTGTCGTTGTGCTGTGGATTGCACTGATGGTGGCTGATCGTTTTCTGCCAGAGTACACAAGTTTTATTCATATTTTAATGTTAGGGGCAGAAGCCGGTGTAGTCGGTGGTTTAGCCGACTGGTACGCGATTACCGTTCTATTTCGGAACCCATTTGGTAAGCTTCCGATCCCTAAGTTTTTACGCGACCACACCGAAATTATTCCGCGCAACAAGGCTCGCATTGCAGAGTCAATGGGACGTTTTGTGCAGGAGAATTTCCTATCGCCTCAAGTGGTCGAACGTAGCTTAGAAAAAACTGACTTAAGCCTCGCAATTGGTCAATGGTTAGCAAGCCCACAAAACAATACGCAAGTGGTGCAGCTCATTCAGCAAACCGTACCGAAAATTTTTGAGTTTGTTAGCCAAGATCAAATTGCCAATTTTGTGCAAAACAATAGTGTGCAATGGGTACGTAATACTGAAGTCAATAAACTCGCAAGTGAAATGCTACGCGCGGTATTGGAAAATGACTTCCACCAAGACGTTTTACAGCGTGGACTCGATATCGCCCATGATTGGGTGGTACAAAACCCAGACAAAACCCGTGAATTAACCCGAAAAATGTTTAAAGCGCTTGGTGTCTGGTCACTTGCAAAAGGTGCAAGCTGGATTGGTATTGATGTTCAACAACGTACCATCGACTCACTCGTTGAAAAAGTAGAATCGATGCTGGCAGATGATGAGCATCCATGGCGACAAGAAATTGAAACCATTGCCCACTCTCTCATGCTTGAGCTGGCAAAACCAGACAGCGTTGCTAGCCAACGTCTCAACAGCGGTAAAGATGCCCTTCTCGATAGTCCACAAGTCCTAAATTTCATCAGTGGTGCTGTTACGATTTTGTGTAATGCCATTAAAGAAGATTTAATGAAAGAAGACTCTGGCATTGCAATGAATCTTAGAGCTGCTATTCAGCAACTAGGTGAAAACCTTGTTCAAAATGCTAAAGTACGTGAAGTGCTAAACAAAGAAATGACAGGTCTTGCGCTGAATTTTACAGATCAATATAGCCATAAAATCATCCGCTATGTCAGCGAACGCATTCATGAATGGGATTCGCGCGAAATGATTGGAAAAATTGAAAATGAAGTCGGTGGTGACTTACATATGATTCGAGTAAATGGCGTTGTAGTCGGTGCATTTATTGGTTTAACACTCGGTGTAATCCGGGCAGTGATTGAATCAATTTTATAACTTTAAATATTTTTAATAAGAGAACAATATGCTACAGCTGCAGTCAAAATTGGCCACTCAAGGCGTGACTATTTTTAGCACCATGACGGCAATGGCACATCGTCTAGGTGCACTCAACCTGTCACAAGGCTTTCCAGATTTTCCGGCGCCACAGGCCTTACTGGAAGCCCTATCTCAGGCGACTTTAGCTGGGCATAATCAATACCCACCCGGGGATGGTATTCTCGGTTTACGCGAGCAACTCGCTTTACAATTTCAGCAGCGTGAGCAACTTCAACTTGACCCTGTAACGCAAATCACGATTACTCCTGGCGCGACCATTGCAATTTTTTGTGCCATACAGGCCTGCATCAATGCAGGTGATGAAGTCATTATTTTTGACCCAAGTTATGACAGCTATGGCCCTTCTGTGCAGTTAGCAGGTGGTAAAGCAGTTCATATTGCACTTGAAGCACCTGACTTTAAGGTGAACTGGCAGCAAGTTAAAGATTTGATTAATGACAAAACCCGTATGATTGTGGTGAATACCCCCCATAATCCAACAGGTACCATCTGGGCAAAACAGGATTGGTTAGAGCTTATTGCACTGATTCAAGATAAAAACATTGTGGTTTTATCCGATGAAGTCTATGAACACTTAGTCTTTGATAATCAACAACACTTTAGTGCTTTACATTTTCCAGAGCTCAGAGAGCGTAGTTTTGTGATTGGGTCTTTTGGGAAAACCTTTCATGTGACCGGCTGGAAAACAGGTTATTGCGTCGCTTCACCTGAGTTAATGCGTTTATTCCGCCAGATTTACCAATATGCGAACTTCTGTGGCACGACACCTTGTCAGATTGCTCTAGCGCAATATATGCAACAACATCCAGAACATATTCAAGAGCTTTCGCAGTTTTATCAAACTAAGCGAGATCGATTTAATCAGGCGATTCACCATAGCCGTTTCTTGCTAAAACCGTCTCAAGGTACGTATTTTCAAAACCTTGATTACAGTCAAATTAGACCCGACTTAAACGATGTTGAAATGTGCCAGTTTCTTGCCGAGCAACATAAAATTGTGGCTATTCCTGTTTCAGTTTTCTACCAGCAAGCGCCCGAGTCTTTACGCCTCATTCGTTTCTGCTTTGCTAAAAATGATGAGACATTGCAAAAAGCAGGAGAAATCTTGAATGAATGTTAATAAATTTAGCCACTTAGCACAGTAAAAACACTACAAGTTATTCGCTCCAACTATGCTAAGTTGAATGTCTGCCCCGCTCATCAAAGAGATGGGCGATGGAGAACACATGCCACCAAGACAGTCTTTAATTCACCAGCAAAATCTATGGAAAACATTTTTCGTTTTCTTGCTCCCCCTCATTGCAACCAATATTTTGCAAAACTTGTCGGGGACGATTAACACTATCTTCGTTGGCCAAATGATGGGAGTTGATGCGATTGCTGCCGTCTCAGTTTTTTTCCCTATTTTATTCTTGCTCCTTGCTTTTATTATCGGGATTTCAACGGGTACTACTGTTTTAGTAGGGCAAGCGTGGGGCGCGCAAAATATTGAAAAAGTCCAAAGTGTGGTGGGTTCTACCCTCTTTATGACACTGATTGGTGGGGTAATTACTGCGATTATCGGCGTGTTTTTTGCCCACGACATTTTAGAGTTATTGGGTACTGACCCCAAGGTAATGCATCTGGCTTTGCCTTATGTGCAATGGATGCTGGCGGGTAGCCCGCTTCTGTTTGTTTATATTATCTATACTTCAATTTTACGTGGTGTGGGTGACAGTACCACGCCTTTACTTGCATTGGCTTTAACCAGTGTAATTGGCTTAGTGATTACCCCGATATTGCTTAAAGGTTATTTTGGCTTACCAGCTCTGGGAATTATTGCTCCAGCAATTGCAACGATCACGGGTTATGTTGCTATCTTAATTTTTCTGGCAATTTATCTGAACAAGAAAAATCATCCACTTCGGCCGAATCGTCAGCTTCTGCAACATATCCGTCACAATCCAGAACTAAGCAAAATCATTTTGCGCTTAGGCGTTCCAACCGGCATTCAAATGATTACCACCTCAATGGCTGGCTTGGTTATTGTTGGGTTGGTTAACCATTACGGTTCACATGCTACAGCAGCGTATGGTGCAGTGAATCAGGTGCTCAATTACATCCAGTTCCCTGCCTTGTCGATCTCAATTGCAGCTTCAATTTTTGCAGCACAAGCGATTGGTGCAGGCAAATCAGATCTGTTAGCACGAGTAACCCGCACAGCTTTGGGAATGAACTTTTTATTTACAGGTACCTTAATTGCACTTGGCTATCTATTTTCAAAATATTTAATGGCTTTGTTCATTACCGACCCAACTGTGGTGGTGTTAGGGCAGCAACTTTTATTTATTGTACTTTGGGCAATTTTATTCTTTGGTGCAGGTGCCATTTTTGCATCGATCATGCGTGCCAGTGGAACCGTGACTGTCCCAATGCTACTTAATATTTCTGCTATTTTATTTATTGAAATTCCATGTGCTTACTGGTTTAGCTCAATGTGGGGGCTTAAAGGAATCTGGGTTGCCTATGCCTTGGCATTTGTGAGTTTATGTATTATTCAAGGGCTCTATTACCAATTCATCTGGAAGAAAAAGAAGATCAAAGTTCTTATTTAGAACTAATAAATTCTTATAAAAAAAGCCATCATTTGATGGCTTTTTTTGACTTTAAAATTATTTCATTAACTTGGTCACAATGGTAGAAGCACGTTGATACCCAGTTGGGAACAAACGCTGGAATGCATCAAGAATTTTTGCGTCACTACCAATCAATAAACGACGTTTATTTTTTAATACAGCTTGTAGAATTTGACGAGCTGCTTCTTCAGGTGGAGTACGTAGTAGCTTGTCAAAGTTTTGGATCGATTTCGTCGGGTCCATACCCAAACTATTCAAGCTATCACTCATTTTTGCAGATTTAGCAATATTGGTGCGGATTCCACCCGGATGTACACACAAAGAGCTTACGCCACTTTTTTCAATATCTAACTCTTGGCGCAATGACTCGGTAAAACCACGCACAGCAAATTTAGTCGCGTTATAAGCAGATTGAGTTGGTTGAGCGGTTAAACCAAATAGGCTTGAAATATTAATAATATGGCCATCTTGAGTTTGCTTAATGAAAGGTAAGAACTCTTTCGTTCCGTACACCACACCCCAGAAGTTAATCCCAACGATCCACTCTAAATCTTCGTAGGTCGCACCTTCGACAGTTGAACCTAGAGCGACGCCAGCGTTGTTGAAAATCAGGTTAACTGATCCATGATCTTGAACAGTTTCTTGGGCCCACTGCTTTACCGCTTCACGATCAGACACATCAAGCTTTTTAGTGGTAACAGTAATCGTGCTATACGGTTTTAAAAGCTCAACGGTTTGCTGTAATCCCTTCTCATTAATATCACTCAACGAAAGATGGCAGCCCTGTTTTGCCAAAAGAATTGCTAACTGTTGCCCAATGCCAGAACCCGCGCCCGTAATTGCAGCGACTTTGTTTTTAAAATTTTTCATTGTCCATCCTTTGTTTTTCGATATTTGCACAACCGGTTCATTGCATGTGCAGCTTAGACATCTTTAATATAATTTTGACAATATCCATTGTCAATATAGTACACTGTAATTTCAGATAGAATGGCACAATTCTGCTGAGGGCTTTATCATAGTAAGCATATTTGGCCAAAACCTATAAATTAGGAAACCAATCTTTAGGAAACGACTTATTTATGGCGACTAACGACTCAACCAGTAAAAAGAAAACAAAAAGTGTGAGTAAAGAACGTCAGTTCAAAGGGTTATCTCTATCTGAACGTAAAGAGGCACGCCGAGAAAAACTGATTGAAGCGGGTATCGCGACTTACGGAACGCTCGGTTTTTTTTCCGTGACGGTCAAAGATGTCTGCCAAGAGGCAAAACTCACAGAACGCTATTTTTATGAATCATTTAAGAAGAGTGAAGATTTATTTCAAACCATCTTTTTAAAAATGATTGAAGAATTACAGCAAAACTTAATGCAGGCCGTGATTAAAGCGACGCCCGATCCAGAAAAAATGGTCGATGCGGGATTACGAGCACTACTGACGACATTAAAAGAAGACCCAAGATTGGCTCGTATTGTCTATGTTGACGCAGTTTTGGTACAAGAGTTACATAATCAAGCCACCATTCAAGAAACACTTGCGCAATTTGATCGCATGATTCAAGCCTTTGTTATGCTGACCATGCCGCAAATTCAACACCATGAAAATGAGCTCTCTTTAATCGCAACTGGATTAAATGGATATGTCACTCAAATTGCGATTCGATGGGTCATGGGAGGGTTTGAACAGTCGCTTGAGCAGGTTTTAACCGCATGCCGTATCGTTTTCTTATCTTTATTAGCGCAAGTTTCAAAATAATATTAAAGTTTTTTGACAGCCATAAATGTGCAAAACCAGTTAAGCTACTTCATTGATAAGCTATTGAATGATTTTAAGAAAAATAAAGTCTTCATGTCATAATTTGGTCATACCTTTGCCTTAGTTTTGTCACAAATTATTGCTAAATTTAATTTTATAGACTTTTCTGCAATGAAATTGTCATAATTAATCTTTGTAATAAGCCTGTCATAACTACAAAACGGTTCACCGTTAAATCTATAGGATATTGCGCTGTGAAAGATGACTATATTTTAATTGTCGATGATGAGCTTCCTATTCGTGAAATGATCCATACTTCTTTGGACATGGCAGGCTTTCAGTGTTTACAGGCAGAAGATGCCAAACAGGCTCATCAAATTATCGTCGACCAACGTCCGGCGCTTATCTTGCTTGATTGGATGTTACCTGGAGGCGTAAGTGGTGTCGATTTATGTCGCCGCTTAAAACGAGATGAAAATCTATCAGAAATTCCAGTCATTATGTTGACTGCCCGCGGAGAAGAAGACCATAAAGTACAAGGTCTTGACGCAGGTGCTGATGACTACATGACTAAGCCTTTCTCAACACGTGAACTGGTTTCTCGTATTAAGGCAGTTTTGCGTCGTGCTAATGCATTAAGTGGCGAAAAAACTATTGATGCCAATGGTTTAATTCTTGATCCTGTAAGCCAGCGTGTTAGCTTTGGCAACAATATTTTAGAAATGGGTCCAACTGAATATCGCTTACTTGCGTTTTTTATGACCCATCCAGAGCGTGCATATACGCGTGCCCAGTTGCTCGATCAGGTGTGGGGCGGTAATGTATATATCGAAGACCGCACTATCGATGTGCACATTCGCCGTTTGCGTAAAGTTTTAGAACCGTTTGGTGTTGACCGATTTGTTCAGACTGTGCGTGGAACTGGCTACCGTTTCTCAACACGCGCAGATTTAGCCGCAGGTTAACCAAGATTTATGTATGAACCCTACCCCGTCCCCGAACAGGTACGTGAACAAAAACTTTCCCGCTACAGTAGTTTATGGACGTTTGCCAAACAAGATTTACGGCTTTTATTATTTTTTCTAATTATTGCTGGTTTAGTCGGTTTAGGCCTTGGGTATTTCTGGAGCTGTATTTTTATCGCCTTCGTGGTGTTTTTTACACTCCAGTTGCGTTCTTTATATCTGGTCAATGACTGGATTGCGAATAAGCCTTATGACGTTCCTCCAAATCTTAATGGGATTTGGGGGGCATTATTATTTAATGTTTACCGCGCTCAGCGCCAAGAACGAATTGTTCAAGCCGAAATGGTCGGTTTAATTGACCGAGCACAGTCTTCATTAGTTGCACTTGCTGAAGCCGTTGTTTTAATTGATGACCAACATCAAATCGAATGGTGGAACCCTGCTGCTGAACGTTTGCTAGGGATCAGCCCCCTCGACCGCGGCCGAAATCTATTAACGATTTTACGTCAGCCGACCTTTATTGAATATTTTAACAATATTGATCAGGCACCCGACGGGATTAAACTTCACTCAAATTTTGATGATGACCGCTATGTACAGGTCAAACTCACACGGTTTGGTGGAGAAAGTCGCTTATTGGTGGCTTACGACGTGACTCGTATGCACAACCTTGAACAAATGCGTAAAGACTTCGTCGATAATATTTCTCACGAACTTCGTACGCCATTAACTGTACTGAGTGGTTATATCGAAACGTTTACAGATCAGGAAGATATTAGTCCGCGCTGGAAACGTGCCTTTGATCAGATGCAGTCACAAACCAAGCGCATGAATGCGTTGGTGAATGATTTACTGCTGTTATCAAATTTAGAAAATAATAAAAAAGTTGCAAAAAATCAGATTATTGAAATGCCTAGCTTAATGAATCAACTCTTTGATGATGCTCAGGCCTACAATGCTGATTATGGACACACGCTTAATTTACACATTGATAGCCACTGTGACCTGATTGGTTCTGACATGGAAATCGCCAGCGCGTTTAGTAACTTAATTACCAATGCCATCAAATACACACCAAAAGGTGGAACTATTACGATTGGCTGGCATGATGATGGTGAACATGCTTACTTTAGCGTACAAGACACAGGCATCGGGATTAACCCCAAACATTTACCACGTTTAACTGAGCGCTTCTATCGTGTTGACAGCGACCGTAGTCGCCAAACAGGTGGTACAGGTTTAGGTCTTGCGATTGTAAAACACGTGCTGATGCAACATGGTGCTTATTTAGATGTGCAATCTAAAGAAAATGAAGGTTCAACCTTTACCGTAGTTTTTCCGAAAGAAAGACTATATAACATGGCTTAAAAAGTATTCATTTCACACAAAGGGTGGATATTAAATAGACGCAGTGAAAGATACTTAGCCATTTTTATATATAAGTTATTATGGACATAATTTGATTTTTTTGTCATTGATAAAATCAGATACTATTTATAATTAACCGATATAATTTATTTAATAAATCACATTTTTCTCTCATATCTATTTCATAGATCAGAATTTATGAAATAGATATACTAACTGTACTTTAAAAAATAAGACCACCCAATTTATACAATATATATAATCAATGTCATTGATAATTTAAAAACAGTTAAAATAAAAAATACTATTTTAAATTAACAATTCAACAATTTTAAAAATCACTTTCATTTTTAAATAAAATTAGTATTATTAAATCGCTACAAAAAACTTAACCCATAAGAACAGCTAACATAATAATTAAGCGAGGCTTAAATGACTATTAACCCTGTAGAAATAATATCGAAGAATGCAGAAATAACTGATTGCTTTATTCTTGGTTTGAAAAATGGAGAATCATTAAAAGTAAAAGTTCTTCATATTGATAAAGATCAACAGACTATTCTTGTATCAATTCGAGTATTCATAGAAGGTGAATCAATTGGACTAATCTCTTTTGATAAAATTAAATCACTTGAGCCAATCGAAGAAGAACCTTATATAGAAACTATTGATGATCAATTAAGACGCATCCCTATGGGCAAGTATTTAATGGTTTGGGGACATTTTGGTGGTTCAATAAATCAACGTTGCGAACAGGGAGAACTTAAAAGTATTGATTGGAACCAACGTACAATACTGTTGCGCAGCAGAGTTTATAAAGATCGAGAAGATACTGTGAACATTGATAAAATTGATTATATAGATGAGTCACGAGAAGGCTCAGGAGCATTAGGCTCAGCTGTAGCCCCAGACTGGAATAAAGGTGCTGATGGAAAATGGCGCAAAAATGGACGTGAATACGAAGGCTGATTTTACTGCAGTTTTCCCTAAAGAAAGACTGTATAACATGACCTAAAGTCACCTCCTTTTAAATAAAAAGCCGACTAACGAAAAGTCGGCTTTTTATTTAAACCAATTTACTTAGAAGTCGAGCAATACGACTTACTTTGGTTTTTCTCTATTACATTTAAAAACTTAGTGGCAAAAGTATTGCTCTGGCGTAATGCATCGCGATGATCTCCGCCATCAATCGTTTGATAGATGGTTGGTTTTTTTAATTTACATAGCTGCTGGTAATAAGCAGATGTCCCTCTAGGGTCGACTAAATGATCTTTAGAACCTTGAACAATCATTAATGGCACGGTAGGCACCAGATTTTCAATGGACTGTTGTTTTAGATAAGCCAAAAGAGGTTTTAAATCAGCATCAGATCGAAATATGCTAGAAGGAGATTTCTTCAAATCAGATTGAAGTTCAGATAAACAACGACTGCGCCCTTGAGTCAGTACTGCGTTCATTTCTGGACTGACTAAATTTTCAGGAACAATACTTGGTTCTGCTGCTTGTGCTCCTAATAACACAATCGGGAAAAATGCTGCCACACTAGGTTCTGGGTTTGGATTACTCCGCACATATTCTGCGATGCCCTCATATTGATAGCCACCTGGCGCAAGAGCAATTGCCCCTTTTAAATCCAGTTCAGGCGCATCTTTTTGACCATAGGCAGACACTGCAATTGCCGCAGCCCCGCCTTGACTATGTCCCATCACCAACCACTGTTTATTAAAACTCTTGGGCTTAAGCAAATGTAATGCACGCACTGCATCGACCACCGTATGCAATTGGCTCTTTGCATTCATATAGGGATGCCCACCCGGTGTACCTAAGCCCTGATAATCAGGTGCAACAACTGCATAGCCACGTGCAAGCCAACCATCTAAAGCTTTAGAAGCAACTTCTTGATATGAATGAACTGGCCCACCAACATAATCACCCGAAGGTGCACAGGTGTCAGCAACTCCAGTCGTACCATGCGCCCAAGCGAGTATAGGCCAGCCATTTTTTGGAGGTGTTCCTTTCGGTAATAAAATAAAAGCCGATGCAACAATAGGTTCGCCCTGAATACCTCGACTACGATAATTTATTAACAAACGCTGATCGGCGTGAGGAAATAAATTCGTTACATCTTGCTGTGCTATAGACAGTATTGAACCCGGTTTGTCGCTCACAATTTGCTTACCCAAATCTGTAATTGGAGCAGCCATAGCAGAGCCAGACACCAAACAAGCGCTGCTAAATAAAATTTTTAAAAGAAAATTACTTTTTCTAATCAAGGGATTACTCCTCTATTATTTACAATACATCTATTCAAATAATTAATTTATAAAATATAAATTACCATAAAAACTTCTATATTTATATTCACCTCAAAATAATTTACATTTATATATAGCTACTTAAAATCTAATTAAAATATATTTTAAAGAAATGTATTATAAATATCGTTGCAAAAATTAATCAAATTTCAATAATAAAAAATATATGCTGATATTTTCTTCATTACTATAGCGATTAAAATGTCAAAACAATATAAATTTATACCCTACCTGATTTGCCTTATTCTTGGTTCTCTCCCCATCCATAGTTTTGCAGACGTACAGGTATATGGTTCTGGTGGGCCAGCACCCGCAATGTCAGAAGCAGCCAAACAATTCACCAATAAAACGGGTATAGCAGTCTATGTAACGTCTGGACCTACTTCTCAATGGTCTGACCAAGCGAAACTAGATGCCGATGTTATATATAGTGGTTCCGAAGCCATGATGTCGGATTTTGAAAATGCTTTTTCTGAGCAAATTATAAAAGACTCGGTAGAACCTTTGTATTTACGTCCCGCAGCTATTTTAGTACGCAAAGGAAATCCTAAAAATATTAAAGGATTTAAAGATCTAGCTAAATCTGGCGTTAAAGTTTTAGTTACTCACGGTGCAGGTCAGGTAGGTATGTGGGAGGATATTGCTGGTAGATCAGGCAATATTCAATTAACCAAATCTGTTCGAAAAAATATTGCCACCTATGCAGCCAATACGGGTATTGCCAAGAAAAACTGGGAAGAAAATAGTAGCTATGATGCTTGGTTAGTTTTTAATATTTGGGGAGTTAGTAACCCAGATGTTGGGCAAATTATACCTATTGAACCAGAGCTGGTGGTCTATCGTGATACAGGTGTTGCCTTAACCATACATAGTTTAAAAGACGCTGAAGCTAAACGTTTTGTAGAGTTCTTATCGTCTCAGCAAGGTAATGCTATTTTCAAAAAATCTGGTTGGACTAAATAGTTAAAAAAGGAATTAAGGTCATTTTATTCTCTTATTAAATATTTATAGGGAATTAAAAATTTATTTACTAGCAAACAGTATATTTAAAAATATAATTAATTAGAGAAATATAAATAAAAAAAGAGAGCAAATGCTCTCTTTTAAAATCTTATTTATGAGTTAAATCGTGTGGCCCATGCGCTCGCCCATTACAACCACAGACTCAGCTTTAAAACGTCGTTCCCATTCGATCTTATCTTTTTCAAATAAAATAACTGCGGTAGAACCTAAATAAAAACGTCCAAGCTCAGCACCTTTCTCTAGCTTTAACTGATGATGCTGTAATTCAATACGACCTGAAGGTTTCACTTTACCTGTCGCCACAGTTTCAATACCAGCAACAATCATTGCACCCACTAACACAACAGCCATACGGCCAAGTTCAGTATCGAACAAACACACCATGCGTTCATTACGGGCAAATAGTCCCGGTACATTTTCAGCAGTCACCTGATTTACCGAAAATAGCTCACCCGGTACATACAAAGTTTCAGTTAATGTACCTGCAAACGGCATATGTACACGGTGGTAATCGCGTGGAGATAGATAGACTGTCGCGAACTCGCCTTCTTGAAATGGCTGAGCAAGTTGTGGGTCACCAATGAGTTTCTCTACAGAGAAGCTTTGGCCTTTTGCTTGAAATACTTCACCCGCAGTAATTTTACCAATCTGAGAAATAGCACCATCGGCAGGTGACACAATGCTATCTGCATTTTCGTCAACGAGACGCACGCCATCTTTTAAAGCACGAGTAAAAAAGTCATTAAAAGATTTATATTTTAGTGCGTTGCCTTGTTCAGCAATCGATAAATCAATCCCATATTTGGTTTTAAATGCATGAATAACAGCAGTTTTCACAACTGGATTTTCACTCGCAGCAACTTTACCTACCACACGGCTCAATTGATGCTGTGGTACAAGGTTTTGTGCCTTAATAAATAATTCTTTTTTTAATCGAGATGTGAAACTCACGACGGTGATTCTCCAGTAATAATAGGACTATCGAGGCGATTGCCCCATTCACTCCACGCACCATCATAGGCTTTGGCTTCCCAGCCCAAGAGCCTAGCCAAAATATAGGCCAAACCAGAACGGTGATGTGACTGGCAGTACACAACTACAGGTTGCTGTAAATCGAACCCAAGTTGTTCAAGGCGCTGCCGCGTGCGTTCAAGCGGATGCAATTTTAGATGATTTTGACGATTAAGTGCAGTACTCCATTCAAAATGGAGCGCATTTGGAATGTGACCGCCGCGTCGCGCTGCTAAACGGACCCCACTATATTCATCACTCGTTCGACAATCCCACAATTGAATATTTTCTTGCTCGACTTGTTTACGTAGTTCTTCATAGTTCACACGGAACTGAGCAGCATGCGATAAATCAATTTGGATTAAATCATCAACCTTCGGAAGTTTTTCAATTTCGGTAGTAGTCGGCAGTCCCGCTCCTAACCATGCATGGATACCGCCATTAATTAAACTGGTACGGGTAAATCCTAAGCAATGCAAATTCCAGATTAAACGTCCAGCCCATGCTCCGCCTTCATCGTCATAGACCACAACATGATGATTAGGTGAAATATTCAATTTTTCAATCAGTGCTTGTAAACCTGCTTCATCTGGCAAAATGCCAGTGGCTTCTTCGTGTTGAGACACTAACCATTTAGGTTGTAAGTGAATAGCATGCGGAATATGAAGTTGCTCATAAACAGAAGCACGGCTCAAATCTACAATGCGAATATATTCATTGCCTAGATAAGGCACTAATTCTTCTGCTTCTATTAATAAATCGAGTTTAAAATCCGGGAGTGTCATCGTCATGGTTTCTTTTTATACCAGCTTAATTTCATATTAGCATAAGCTTATATCTAACAAACTCTGATTTTCTGCAACTCTTTAGCAGAAAATCAGATATCAGCATTCTTACTTTTAAAAACACAAAATAGCGAAACTACTTTTACTTAAACCGCTTCTTCAAGTTCTTCGATTTCAAAAACCTGACGTAAATAAGCCAGGAAGGTATCGTTATCGGTCATGGTTTTACCTGGACTATCAGAAATTTTTGCAACCGACTGACCATTACATTCGACTAGTTTCAACACAATATTGAGCGGCTTTTGGCCCATATCATTAGTCAAATTAGTTCCAATACCAAAACTCACCTGAAAACGATCTTTAAAGTATTGATGTAATTCCCATGCTTTTGGCAAATTAAGACCATCGCTAAAAGTCAGCATCTTGGTTTTAGTATCAATTTTTAATTTACGATAATGCGCATAAGCCTTATCGCCCCATTCGTAAGGGTCACCACTGTCATGGCGTAAGCCATCAAAGAGTTTCGCGAAATACAAGTCAAAATCTCTGAGGAAAGCGTCCATACCAACAACGTCAGTTAGGGCAATTCCTAAATCGCCACGATATTCTTGAACCCACGTCTCTAAAGCAGCTTTTTGAAAGTCACGCAGTCGTACATCAAGTGCCTGAAAAGCTTGTAGGAATTCATGAGCCATGGTCCCAATTGGCGTAATGTTTAGCTCTTTTGCAAGCAGGACATTACTTGTACCACGGAACACATTTGGTACTGTTTTATGAAAGGCTGCCACAACATGTTTTTGCCATACGAAGCTATAACGGCGACGCGTACCAAAATCAGAAACTAAGAATGGCGGGTCATTCGGTTTTTGTGTTTTTTCATATTGCTGAACCAATTCAAGCTTGGCTTTTAAACGGCGCTCGCCCTCAGCCCATACGTCATCGTTTTTAATACGGCTAAAATAAAGTTCATTTACAATTGCCAATACAAAAATTTCAAACATCATGGCTTGGACCATCGGACCTTCAATATGAATATCCAAACGACCTTCCGCATCGATACTAGCTCGAATAAAGCGTCGCTTCAGTTGAAACAGTTCTAAGTAATCAACAAAATCACTTTTTATAAAGCGTAATTTACGCAAATATTGAAGCTCGTCTTCTTTATATTTTAGACTACACAAATAGTCGAGTTGCTCGTTTAAATCATCCAAAATATCTACTAGTGGATAGACAGTATCTTCTAAATTTCTACAGCGGAAATGATAGACACTATGGGTTTGCGGGAATTTATGCAAAACCACTTGTAACATCGTAAATTTGTACAAGTCTGTATCTAGTAAAGAATGGATAATTGGAGACATAGTCAATGATTATTCGCTTGCTTCTTAGCATTAAAGCATATTTTTATAAATCAATTGCGAGCTTTTAGACCATTGTTGCAATTCCATGAAATTTCCTTTTAAAAATCATTTAATTTAAATTCTGCTAAACTAAATCAATTCAATTAATTGCAGAAATTTGCTTTAACTATGCGCGCTTTAATACAACGAGTTCTTGAAGCCAAAGTGGTGGTTGACGGTGAGACTACCGGTGAAATCCAACACGGACTACTGGTTTTTTTAGGCATCGGCCGTGATGACACTTTAGCAATTGGCCAGAAGCTTATTGATAAGATTTTGAAATATCGTATCTTTGATGACGAACAAGGCAAAATGGACTGGAATGTCTCTCAAGCAAATGGTGGAGTCCTGCTTGTTTCACAATTTACTCTAATGGCCCAAACGCAAAAAGGTTTACGTCCAGATTTTGGTCCAGCCATGCCTCCATCAGATGCCAAAGCGTTATATGAGCAGCTGGTTGAATATGCCCATTCTCAATTTGAAAAAGTACAAACTGGGATATTTGCTGCTGATATGAAGGTTCATCTCATTAATGATGGTCCAGTGACGTTTAACTTAGAAGTCGAAGCATAGATATAAAAAAACTCCCATTTGGGAGTTTTTTTATATCTGGCGATTAGCGACCAGTTTTCTCTTTAATAAAAGCACGTGCTTGACGTACTTTCTCTTTAACTGGTTTTGGCAACTTAGGTGGAATGAGTCTAGCCACTTGGTTAAACCAAACGAGTAGGCTGAAGTCTCCTTCCATCTTAATACTGCCATTTTGCATGCCTGTCATAAATGCAGTTGGGTCACCTTTAATCAAAGTTTTCACACCCTGTTCACTATCTGCAAACTGCAAGATAAAGTCAGCTTTTTCAGGTGCGCCAGCAACAGTGTCGATCTGCCCATTATTAATAATGATCTGACGTGCAACACCTAAATCCGTACCAATTTGAATACGGAAAGCGCGATCATGAATCAATTCAATAAACTTAGGGCTAGTACGTGCCAATTGCTTCATACGCAGCACTAAACCTGCTACCAATAAATCTAACGGGTCTGTACTGACATCAACGAGAGGTAATTTGACTACAGGTATAGAAGAAAGTTTCATGAACATTCACGCCTATTGTATTTTTATGAAAACTGTATAGCAAAACTCGGCAAGGGCATACCATTGCTTGTGTTTTGTGCATCAACTGATAATTTTTAGCTGGCAACGCAATCTAGATGAAACGTCAACAGACGCATCTATCGTAGCATAACTGGCTATTTTTTAATAAATGCTTTGTATAATAAAAATCACGTTTCGTAAATAAAAAAGGCATGCTGTGCATACCTTTTTACCGTTAGATAACAATTTAATTATCGGCTAGAACATTGCTGCTGATCATCTTCATATACTGGCGTGTGTTCTATATATTGGCGATTTGCCAAAGCCTTTTGTGCCTGTTTATCCTCACGTAACAAAACAAATGTAACCATTACCATCGCTAGACTTAGTGCAGTTAAATAACTATATGTGACTGGCATTTCAAAAGTGACTTGAACTCCAAAACGGACCACTTCCAATAGCCCCCAAAAGAACATTCCTGCAAGCATAAAACCAAGCCAACGACGGTAAGGAGAAAAGAAAACAGCAACAAGCGCGACAGCGATCAAGCTGAATCCGGCGATAGCGGCAAAATTCGCTGTTACCATAGAAACCTCCGTCTTAATGAAAACGTCTAAAAAGATTCGGTCTTAAAAACCGACCTCATTCCAAATTCCAAAAACAACTTTAATTCATAATTTGTGTTGAAGCTTAGGATGCATTATGGATGTTTTTTTTTAGAAAAAAAGACCCGTTTTTTCTTAATGCGACATACTCTGTCGCAACATTCTTTTGTCATTACATTTTTGTAAAATTCAAAAAGTTCGATTCCCTATATGGCATCAATTCTGGCGTGTCATTACAAAAAAATATGCTGTTTTTAAGGACCAAAATAAGTTTTTTTCAGATTTTTTTATTGCCTTTTTTCTGTGCATGATTTGAGCATAACACCCTTGATTTTATAACTATTCTGCATAAAAAAAGCGCTACTCAGAAGTAGCGCTTAAAGCTTAGCAACTATCGGTTACGCACGATTTAAATCTTTGTCATGCATACCCAGTAAATACAGCACCCCATCTAAGCCAACACTTGAAATAGCCTGATTTGCATTTTGACGTACTAAAGGCTTCGCGCGATAAGCCACTCCAAGCCCTGCAATCGCAAGCATTGGTAAATCATTTGCGCCATCGCCTACTGCCATCGCTTGCTCTAATGAAATATCGAGTTTGTTTGCAAGTTCGCGTAATAATTCAGCTTTACGTGCACCATCAACAATTACACCTTTCACTTCACCTGTTACGAAACCGTCTTGCACATCTAAAACGTTAGCATGAACTTCATCAATACCAAGTTTGCCTTGTAGATATTCAGCAAAATATTGGAATCCACCAGATAAAATTGCCGTTTTATAACCCAGCGCTTTTAAGGTTGAGATAAGACGCTCTGCACCTTCTGTAATGGTTAAACGCTCTGCAATTTTAGGTAAAACAGCAGCATCCAGCCCTTTTAATAATGCAACACGAGCACGGAAGCTTTGCTGGAAATCAAGTTCACCTTGCATCGCTCTTTCAGTAATTTCAGCAACTTGTGCGCCTACCCCTGCTTCAATCGCCAACTCATCAATCACTTCTTGTTCAATGAGGGTTGAATCCATATCAAAACAAACTAAACGGCGGTTACGTCGATAAGTGTTGTCTTCTTGAACAGCAACATCAATGTTTAATTCACTTGAAAGACGTAAACATGCTGCACGCATGGCTTGTGCATCTAAAGTTGGGCCACTACTTAAACCAAACTGTACACATGCACGACGTGGGAATGCGCTATCCTTTTCAAAGTCGACACGGCCCGATAAACGGGTAACAGTTTCAATGTTAAAGCCTTGGCTAGACACAATTTGTGTAACTGCTTGTAAATGTGCAGCAGTGAGTTCAGGGGCTAAAGCCGTGACGATATAACGAGTACGGCCTCCTTCAGTTACCCATTGATCGTATTCTGCGCCTGTGATTGGTTTAAAGCGCACTGTTAAGCCAATATCATGTGCTAAAATCAGAATTTCTTTCATTGCCAATGCGGTCGCAGTTTCATTATCTGACGCGACTACAATGCCCAATGTGAGTTGATTATGAATAACAGCCTGACCTACATCCAGTATTTGCAATGAATGTACGGATAGTACTTGCATTAATCGGGTAAACTGGTTTGGTTGGTCTGGTCCTAAAAAGGATATAAGAATGATTTCTCGCATGAATTGACTCTAGTCTGAGTGACAACTATTGTAAGAATCATAATCGAATTTCAATATAATTGCCTTGGAAGTTTAACTTGATTGCGCCTAGACAAGGGCTATTTGCTAGCCTACTGATCGTTAGTTTTGCATTGCATACCTTTTTATTGGTGATTGCAACGACACACCAGCTCAATGAAAACCGTGCGAGTCAAGGTCAGCTCATGACCAGTCAGCTCGTTGCAGACAGCTTATCCGAGCTAGAACCGGCAAATACGGTATCTTTAGCTCTGATTGCCAATCGCTATGCGACCAATCCAAGCGTTGCGTCTATTCGCATTCTTGATGCCAATAAACAAGTGCTGGCAACAAGCGGAATTTCAAAAACTCGCCAAGGTGAGATTTTTGCTCGAGATGCTCTGCAAAACGAAAAGAAAGTGGGCTCTATTGAAATTACGCTTATTCAGCCAAGTATTGGTGAAATTCTGCGTACTCAATGGCTGGCAATTTTAGCTTCTCTGTTTTTGCATGTTTTATTATGGCTTGCCTATCGCGCGATTGCTCGTCCGACCCGTAGCGAATACTTGGCACGCATTAACGAAGAAAACCGCTTAAAACATGAAATTCAGCAGTTAACTCAGGCATTGGCTCTAGAAAAACAAAATACAGTAACGTTGGTTGCTCAAGCTCAACAACAAGCCAAAGGTAAACCCGCGGCTCGTCCACAGCCAGAGAAAACCGCAGATTCAGCTGACCAACATGTGTTGGCACTCAATATTCAGTTTTATGACCCTAAACAGTTATTAAGCAGTGTTAACCAATCGGTATCTGTTCCGTACTTTAAACTCTGTCAGCTCTTTTTAAACAAGAGTATTGAGTTATGCGTGAAACATTACCAGTTAAAGTTAGCGGACATTGAAGTCGTAAATGAGTTTAATGCTGACGGCGCTACACTTGCGATTTCAACTTCGCATACACACGCTGTAGAGTGTCTGCTTATGGTTGGAACCGTATTCCAGTTGCTCTCTGACGTTTTATATAAACGTTATCGCGAAGATAAACGCTTTGCGCTTCAAACTCGTAGTGCAACGTGTAATGCTGTGGAAGCAATGCAAATTGACGCGAAAGAAGCTGCTCAACGTTTGGCACAGCATCTTCATGCGAAAGAATCTGCTTTATATCTTGAGAATGATCAACTCAAGGAAATTCAAGACAGCTATCAACTTGTTGCGATGCCAAACCCAAGTAATGTCATGACTCGTCATGCCTTTATGATCAATGGCATGAATGCAGAGTGTGCTGAACTTGCTCAAAATATCCGAACTGAAATTTTGATGGGAAAAAAATCAATCCCACAAAATGATAGTCCAAGCAGTGCAGCTTCATAAAAAATAACTGCGCATATCAGAACCTAGCCTTTTGGCTAGGTTTTTTTTATTTAAATTCATTGTTTTTATTTTAAATTATTCCATTTACTTATAATTTATTTGTATAAATAAAGTTGGATCTATTCTATCTCGTTGCAAAGTTGGATAAATCAGAATCATAGGCAAAATTCTTTAAACAGCGTAAACTATGCAAAATTTATTAAATAGAAATTGTCTAACGACAAAAAAAGGTGAAAGCGAATGCCGCTGAGTCGTGTTGAAGATCTTGTCGCCGATATTCGTGCAGGCAAAATGGTTATCTTGATGGATGACGAAGATCGCGAAAATGAAGGTGATCTTGTCATTGCAGCAACGCATGTTCGTCCTGAAGATATTAACTTCATGATTACCCATGCACGTGGTCTAGTTTGCCTAACGTTAAGCCGTGAGCGCTGTAAGCAATTAAACCTTCCGTTGATGGTTGACCAAAACGGTGCTCAGCATAGTACAAACTTTACACTATCAATCGAAGCAGCTGAAGGTATTACGACTGGTATTTCAGCAGCAGAGCGTGCACATACAATTCAAGCTGCTGTCGCAGCGCATGCAAAGCCAAGTGATATTGTACAACCGGGCCATATTTTCCCATTAATGGCACAGCCAGGCGGTGTTCTACATCGTGCAGGTCATACTGAAGCGGGCTGTGATTTAACACGCTTAGCAGGTCTTGAACCCGCTTCTGTCATTTGTGAAATCATCAATGAAGATGGCACAATGGCACGCCGTGCAGATTTAGAAATTTTTGCCGAGAAGCATGGCTTAAAAATTGGTACAATTGCGGACTTGATTCACTACCGCATGACCAATGAGCAAACGGTTGAACGTCTGGATCAAAAAACGATTCAAACAGAATATGGTTCATTTGAACTCTATCGTTATCGTGAGATTGGTAACCCAGACATCCATTTGGCTTTAGTCAAAGGCGAGCCAAAAGAAGGTGTTACAACAGTACGTGTACATGGTTTCAGTCCAATTCGCGATTTACTTAAGCTAAATAAGGCTGATGGTGAACCTGCGTGGAATCTAGACCGTGCACTACAGACAATTGCAGCGAGTGATCGCGGTGTTTTAGTCTGGATCGGGCAAGATCATTTGCAAGACTTGGGACCAGCGCTGGATGATTTAAATAAACCGAAACCGGTGAAATCCAATGCAGCACTTTCACATCAATATCAAACGATTGGTGTAGGTGCTCAAATTTTGCGTGATTTAGGTGTTGAAAAGATGAAGCTTCTTAGCTCACCATTACGTTTCAATGCTTTATCTGGCTTTAATTTAGAAGTAGTGGAATATATCACTGCTGATCAAATCACAACGAAATAATCGAGGTTGCTATGGCAATTCGCCGTATTGAAGGTTTATTACATCTCGCAAGCGAAGGTCGTTATGCGATTTTAGTGGGTCGTTTCAACAGTTTTGTTGTTGAACACTTATTGGATGGTGCAATCGACACATTAAAACGTCATGGTGTAAATGAAGATAACATTACTGTTATTCATGCTCCTGGCGCATGGGAACTCCCGATTGTTGCTAAAAAATTAGCTACATCAAACCAGTTTGATGCAATCATCGCACTTGGCGCAGTTATTCGTGGTAGCACACCACACTTTGACTTCGTTGCTGGTGAATGTGCAAAAGGTTTAGGTGTAGTGGCGTTAGAAAGCAGCTTGCCTGTCATCAATGGTGTATTAACTACTGATAGCATCGAGCAAGCCATCGAACGTTCAGGTACAAAAGCAGGAAACAAAGGTAGCGAAGCTGCTTTAACTGCAATTGAAATGGTTAATTTATTAAAGGCAATTTAAAGCATGTCTCAAACACTGCAAGCCGTTTATGCAGCAAAACGTAAAGCACGTCGTTTTGCTGTACAAGGTATTTATGAGTGGCAAATGAGTCACAACCCTGTACATGAAATTGAAGCACGTACCCGTGCTGAAAATGCGATGCACAAGGTAGACTTGAATTACTATCACGAACTATTAACGCAAGTGATTGCACTGCGCGACGATCTTGATGCATTACTCATTCCGGTACTTGACCGTGAACTTGATGCACTTGATGGTGTAGAGCTGGCAACCTTACGTTTAGGTGCTTATGAGTTACGTGATCATTTAGAAGTACCTTATCGTGTAGTTCTTGATGAAGCCATTGAACTCGCCAAACACTTTGGTGGAGCAGATAGCCATAAATACATTAATGGCGTTTTAGATCGTTTAAGTTCAACACTACGTAGTGCTGAAAAACAACAAGCAAACTAATAGGTTTGAAGTTGATATGGCTGAGTTTTCGATTATTGATCAATACTTTAACAGACAATCTTATACAGATGTCACCTTAGGTATTGGAGATGACTCAGCCTTAGTTACCCCTCCTCAAAATCAACAATTGGTGATCTGTGCAGATACACTCGTTGCTGGTCGTCACTTTCCTCTTGATACCTCTCCCCATGCAATTGGTTGGAAAAGTGTGGCTGTAAATCTTTCCGATATTGCTGCTATGGGTGCTAAACCCCATAGTATTTTACTTGCGTTAAGCTTACCTACCATTGACCATGAATGGCTTGAAGGATTCAGTCAGGGTATCCATGACTGCTGTAATCAATTTGGTGTTGCTCTCATTGGTGGAGATACGACCCAAGGTCCACATCTCACCATTACCGTGACGGCTATGGGCTGGATTGAAACTGGACAAGCTGTGTTACGTTCAGGCGCAAAAGTCGGTGACTATGTGTGTGTGTGCGGTCAAGTTGGAGATGCAGCTTATGGTTTACAACACCTAGGTCATCCCTTACAACAACGACTAGACTACCCAACACCACGTTGTCAGCTTGGACAACAGTTGAAGGGATTAGCCTCTAGTATGATTGATATTTCTGATGGATTAGCCCAAGATTTAGGCCATATTTTAAAAGCATCCAAGGTTGGAGCACGACTCTTCTTGGAAAAATTACCTGTCGATCCAGTATTACAACAATTAAAAGAACAACAACGTTGGCAATATGCGCTTGCAGGTGGTGATGACTACGAATTATGTTTTACAATAACACCGCAAAATTATGAAAAACTTTTGCAAAAACAACTGGACGTTAAGATTACAATGATTGGACAGATCGTCGAACAAACAAAACTAACTTTTGAGCATTTGGGTTCAGATTACCCGTTGCAAATTCATGGATACCAACACTTTGCATAAGCCGCCGATTCATTTTAAGAACATGTCTTGGTTCAACCGCTGCATCGTTTTCTGTGGGGTTGGTTTTGGATCTGGTCTCGCACCTAAAGCACCCGGTACTTTTGGTTCTGCTTTTGCCTTACTTTTCATCCCTGTCTGGGTATCTCTCGGTTTTACGTTAAGTACAATTGCTATTCTCATCATGTCCTTGGTGGGAATTTATATTTGTGACCAAACCGCAAAAATCATTGATGTTCATGATGATGGACGAATTGTTTGGGATGAATTTGCAGGGCAATCAATTACTCTGCTGCCTTTAATATTTTTTAATATAATGTCGTTACAATGGGCGCTAATTGGTTTTTGCTTATTCCGCCTGTTTGATGTTTGGAAACCTTGGCCAATCCGTGTTGCCGACCAGAAAGTTGCTGGTGGCTTCGGAATTATGCTGGACGACATTATTGCAGGGCTTTGGGCGGCACTATGTATCATCATATTTATTACTTTTTGGGGCGTAACGCCATTTAAGTAGGTTTACTCATGTCAACTACCGTTATTATCCTTGCTGCAGGCAAAGGAACGCGAATGCGTTCACAACTACCTAAAGTATTACAACCTTTAGCTGGTCGCCCGCTACTAGGACATGTTATTAAAACCGCAAAACAACTATTAGCAAAAAACATCATTACCATTTATGGACACGGCGGCGATCACGTAAAACAGACGTTTGCACAAGAAAATATTCAATGGGTTGAACAAGCAGAACAGTTAGGTACAGGTCATGCAGTAAAAATGACTTTACCAGTACTTCCTAAAGAAGGAGTTTCACTGATTTTGTCAGGCGATGTGCCATGTATTAGTGCAACTACTTTACAAAAATTATTAGATGCATCAACTCAGACAGGAATTGGCTTAGTTACGCTCACTGTCGATGATGCAACAGGTTATGGTCGTATTGTGCGTCAAGATGGCAAAATACAAGCCATTATTGAACATAAAGATGCAAGTGAAGAACAACGCCAAATTAAAGAATTTAATACAGGCATTTACTGTGTTAGCAACGCAAAACTTCATGAATGGTTGCCTAAACTTTCAAATGACAATGCGCAAGGCGAATACTATTTAACTGACATCGTTGCGATGGCAATTGCAGATGGTTTAGAAGTTGCCTCAGTTGAGCCAGAGCTTGCTTTTGAAGTTGAAGGTGTGAATAACCGTTTACAACTTGCTGCACTTGAACGTGAGTTTCAACAACAGCAAGCAAAAGAGTTGATGCAAGAAGGTGTAACTTTTGCAGACCCTGCCCGTTTTGATTTACGTGGTTCTGTAAAAGTTGGACACGATGTTCGTATTGATGTGAATGTCATTATTGAAGGTGACTGTGAAATCGGTGACTTTGTAGAAATCGGTGCTGGTTGTATTTTGAAAAATACAAAAATTGCAGCAGGAACTAAAATCCAAGCGTATAGCGTTTTTGATGGTGCAATTGTTGGGGAAAATACCCAAATTGGCCCATTTGCACGCTTACGCCCAGGCGCTAAATTGGCTAACGAAGTCCATATTGGTAACTTCGTTGAAGTCAAAAACACAACTATCGGTCTTGGCAGTAAAGCTAATCACTTCACCTACTTAGGTGATGCCGAGATCGGTGCGGACTCAAATATTGGGGCAGGTACAATTACCTGCAATTATGATGGTGCAAATAAACACAAAACCACTATTGGCGATGCAGTCTTTATCGGTTCTAATAGCTCGCTGGTTGCGCCTGTGACTATTGGGAATGGAGCAACAGTCGGTGCGGGTTCTGTGATTACGAAAGATGTGGCTGAACAAAGTCTCTCCTTTGAACGTGCTCAACAAATTTCTAAAGCAAATTATCAACGTCCCCAAAAGCGTGAAAAATAAGAGGATTGAATTATGTGTGGTATCGTCGGAGGCGTTGCAGAGCGTTGTGTAACTGAGATTTTAATCGAAGGTTTAAAACGTCTTGAATATCGCGGTTATGATTCAGCGGGCGTTGCTTTACTGAATAATCAACAAGTTTTACGTGAGCGTCGTGTGGGTAAGGTCATTAACCTTGCCGATGCAGTTGCTGATCAGCAGCTCACTGGGGTAGTTGGTATTGCTCATACACGTTGGGCAACACATGGTAAACCAACTGAAAATAATGCTCACCCACACATGTCGGGTAAAGTGGCAGTCGTCCACAACGGTATTATCGAAAACTATCAAGAGCTTAAAGATGATCTTCAAGCTTTAGGTTATGTATTTACCTCTCAAACAGATACTGAAGTTGTCGCTCACTTAGTTGCAGAAGCGCTAAAAAGCACTGACAGCTTACTTGAAGCAGTAGAATCTGTTGTTCCTCAGCTTAAAGGTGCATATGCACTGGGTATTATCCATAGCGATTACCCAGATGAGTTAATCACTGTACGTGAAGGTTCACCACTCGTTATTGGTGTAGGTATTGGTGAAAACTTTATTAGTTCAGACCAACTTGCGCTGTTACCTGTGACTAACCGCTTTATGTATTTAGAAGAAGGCGATATTGCGCGTCTTACACGTACTTCAATTGAAGTATTTGTAAACGGTCAACCTGTTGAACGTCCAGTGAAAGAGCTTGACGCAACAGTGAGCAATGCTTCAAAAGGTGAATACAAACACTACATGCTCAAAGAAATTTATGAGCAACCAGAAGCAATCAAACAAACGATTTCTCAAGCACTTGATGGCAACAGTTTACGTGAAGATTTCTTGCAAGATGCAAATGCAGATTTCAGTAAAATTCAAAGCGTGCAAATCATTGCGTGTGGTACAAGCTATCACTCAGGCATGATCGCCAAATATTGGTTTGAACAACTGATTGGTGTGCCATGCCAAGTTGAAATTGCGAGTGAATTCCGTTATCGCACACCTGTAATTGTTGAAAATACGCTCTATGTTTGTATTTCTCAATCAGGTGAAACAGCCGATACTTTAGCTGCATTACGTGAAACGCAAAAACGTGCCAAAGCAAACAAGCTCAGCATTCAGACTTTAACGATCTGTAACGTTGCAACGTCTTCAATGGTACGTGAAACTGATCACCACTTATTGACCCTTGCTGGGCCTGAAATTGGTGTTGCATCAACTAAAGCGTTTACGACTCAGCTTGCTGCGCTCATGTTACTCGTTCTAAAAATTGGACAAGTAAAACAGCGTATTAGCAACGCGATGATTGAAGAGCTTGCTCGTGAATTATGGCACAGCCCGAAAGTCATTCTTGATACGCTTAAAAATGATGATGAAATTTTACGTTTATCAGAATTGTTCGTTGAAAAACAACACTGTTTATTCTTAGGCCGTGGCACACACTATCCAATCGCATTGGAAGGTGCATTAAAGCTTAAAGAAATTTCATATATTCACGCAGAAGGCTATGCGGCTGGTGAGTTAAAACATGGGCCATTGGCACTTGTTGATAACGAAATGCCAATCGTTATTCTTGCGCCAAATGATGAAATGCTTGATAAGCTTAAGTCTAATATGGAAGAAGTTCAGGCGCGTGGCGGTGAATTATTCGTTTTCGCTGATGAAAATAGCGGTATTGCCGAAAAAGATCGTCAACACGTTGTACAAATTCCAGCAGTAAACGAATGGCTTGCTCCAATTGTTTACAGCGTACCAGTTCAGTTGTTGTCTTATCACGTTGCTGTATTACGTGGTACAGACGTTGACCAGCCACGTAACTTGGCAAAGTCAGTAACTGTAGAGTAATTCAAAAAGATCATTATTAAGGCATCACCTGCTTTAATAACTGATTGATTAAGCCCGATATGTATAACTGCATAGCGGGCTTTTTTATTGCTTGATTAAAAGGATTGATATAAAACAAACCTAAAAATAAAAAATGGAAAAAATAATTTTTAAGAAAATTACCCATATAAATAGCACCCTAAACCACCCAAGAATGGGTAGTAAGAACAAAAAATATCACAAAGTTAGTTATTTAATTGATGTAATAAACTAAATAATTTATTTTAAAAATTACTTTCAATAATTTTTAATGGCATATTGTTAGGTATATTCATATCATTACTAAAAAATATCACCTCAGAACCACTATATTTATTCTGAGCCGTATAGTTTAAATGATAAATAATACTTCTATTTTTTTTATAAAAATCAATAATATTCTGATTGTTATCATAAGATACAATCCAGTGCTTAAGTGTACTAGATTGTATTAAATAAGCGATTTCAGCATGATCTGAGTGCTCATAAAAATTTTGGTATAAACCTTTACCTTTTTTATAATAGGGTGGATCCAAATACACAAAATTATTTTTTGAGGTACAGATATTTGGAATTAACTCCTTTGCATCTAAATTGGTTACAGTAATATTTTTATTAAAAACAGCAATATTTTCTATTCTTCTGATTAAATTTTTCTTATTAAACCTTGTATCAAGCTTCCAGTTTCCTTCCTGATTTTTCCCCCCAATAACTCCTGCCTGCAAAATTCCAGATCTATTCGTTCTATTCAGAAAAAAAGTTGCAAAAGCCACTTCTTCGATAGAATAGTTTTTATAATTTTTGAAAATTTCACTTTGAATATGCCATTCTTCGATGCAAATTAAAGTATCCTGAATATTCTTACATAAATATTCAGGATTATCTTTAAGCACTTTCCAAAAAGAGTACACAGGAAAATTTAAATCATTAATATGGATATTTGATACCGTTTGGTCTAAAAGTAGATTAATTGCAACTCCAGCACCACCAGCATAAGGTTCAATGTAATTAGCACCCATTAAATTATTATTTTCCAACAATAATTTAATTGCATTAGTGATTTTACCTTTACCACCAGGATATCTTAAAGGAGTATTAAACAAATTAGAACCTACTGTAAGCCTTTACCACTCGAAACCCAATTGTTCAGCCTGAGCTTTTTGTGGACGTAATTCAATTTTAACTCGTATATTGCCCGCATTTCTACTTAAGTTCCACTGAACTTTAATTGGAACAACTACATTTCCGTCAGGAACAGGCAGATTTAGTACAGTATTTTTTTCTGTATCATTACTAAAGTCTATGGGAAAATCAATTTGAAGAATTTTTACAGTCTCTCCTAAAAACTTCTTCTCATCTTGATGAACATTTACCTCATTTTTCAAATCGTCAGCTGTAGCTAGAAAACTTTCTTCGCTAGCAAATAAGTCAACATTAGTATCATGTACATCCAAATTGACCGTAAGACTTCCCACTGAACTAGTTTTTAATAGTATTATTCCTTTGTCAAAGCCACCTTTCTCTTGTCTTTTAATATCTTGAATTTCCTTGATTTCAGCATCAGAAATTTCCAGATTTGTCTTTAAAGCCTCAATAACTTCAAGTACATCTGCGAGCTCCTCCATAATTTCTGTAGTTGAGGTAGCGTCATTAACCTCAAAAGCTTCTTCAATTAATTTAGTTTTTAACGCTTTTGTTAATAATTCACCCCTGACTTCTTTTTTGACAACTGCTTCACCTTTAAATTCTATATTCTCAGGTATTTTATCCCTTACAATTTTTTTAAATACTAAAGTATCTTCTTTTTTACCAAATAAATCATTAACTTCGACTTTACAACCTCTATCTTGCAACATATAGAAAGCATGCGACAATATTCCACCATGCAATTCTATAACTATATTTTTTTCTTTAACATAATCTGCTAACTGATTAATAAAACTATCATTTCTTATCATCTGCTCCTCTCGGGGCAATATAATAATTCTATCAAGTACTTTTCCACTTGATTTTAAAACTTCCCAGTCAGATAAGGTATTAATAGTCGCGACATGTTGATCTGGTTGTTTAAATTTGGATACTTTATTAATTTTTCTTTTATCTAATTCAAACTTATGATGATACCAAGGCATATAATCAATAACCTGATTATTTTTATGTGCTTTAATAAACCACATTATATTTACAGGCTCATTTAAAATATTGGAAAGTTTCCTACTATTTAAGGCTATACCATTGCATATATTTAGATCGCCAAGAGTATCTTTCCAATCACATCTTTCATCTGTTTTATAAGTAATCCACCGTCCCTCTTCATTAGGGGCAATAAAGCGATCTTTATACCTAATTCTTGAAGATACTTTATAGTTCTTCAATTGTTTTTCTGACTTATCAAGGTTTAGACTTTGTGTATCAACTTCATATACATCATGTGAGAACCAATACATACCTTCAGGAATACCCCATAATGCCTCTATTCTCACATTACGCTTATTTGGTTCCGCGAAACTCCAAGCTGAAGCAATTGCTGGTATAAAATTATGAGAAATAAAAATATAGTCTTCTATATTATTAACTATATCTAAATAATCTTGTTTTAAAGTATTTTGGAACCAATTAAAAACGGATGTAACATCTCTTAACTCATCACTTCTAGCAAGCATATGTTGCTCACGGTTAAGAACATCTGTTCTAATTACTAAAGGGCCTAATTTTAAAAGTTTTTTAATATCCTCTTCTATTTTCTGAGATGGGTTCCCATTAATAAGGCTTTTAATTTCATGAATGTTATCAAGGATATAAAAATCACCAATATCAAACCCTAGATCATTTTTATAAATTCTAGCATTATTTAATTTATTAAAAGAATGATAGTCTTTTTCAATTGCTTGTCTAAATATATTTAAATCATTATAGGATGCAATATCATTATTACTAGTATTATTTAAAAGATTCTCAGGAATTTCTCCTTTTTCTTTATTGCATAAGTCTGCTTGAACTAGCCAGATACTTTCCCCATCCCATACCCACTCAAAATGCAGTCTTAATTTATTCTTATGAGCCCATAACATTACAGGTTTAATATGTTTATCAATAGCAAGAGGACTGGTACAAACTAACGGTGAGAGCTCTCCTAATGTTCCATCTCGCCAAGGTCTAACTGCTTTATTTTTACTAAGCTGACCAGATTGTAATTCAGTTTCGAGCGCAAAATCTCTCAAATCCTTGCCAATTCGTCTTTCATTGGAGAGATGACCTTTAGCTTTTGTTTTGACTGATTTTTGTATAACCCAATGTATTTTAGTATTAACTGTACGGACGTATGCTAATATTTGATCGATAGTTTCAAATAATTTTTCTGTATTTGTTTCAAACGATTGATAAGTACCTCTCAGCTCTATTGACTCATCAACCGCGCTTGATCTTATATATAAGTTTTGATTCAAAAACCCGATCGTAGAGAGAATTGATTCAAATTTATCTCGTTTCTTTAAATAATACTCTAAGTTCTCATTTGTAATTACAAAAAAATCTGGAACCCACAAATGAGGAATAGATGATAATCCAAATGCTTTTAAACCAATGCTCTGTGATGTAATTTCATCAATACTTAATTCTTTTAATCCAGTTTTATCAACAATATTAATTGGCCGTAAAGGGGAGAATTCAGTTTTGCCTTCCTGATTAATATTTCTTCTCTCCACCATTACCTGAAGCTCCAAAAATAACTTTCGCTAATTCTTGCAGCTTAGCTAATGCCGTATCTGCAAAATATCCTGTAATAAATCCAATTCCAAGAAATGTTACAAATGGATTAGTCTGCCCTTCCTTGGTTGCAATTGCTAAACCAACTATACCACTCTCGAATAAAATTCCTAAAATAGCAGCTAAAGCGGCTGATAACCATGGAGAAAAAAGTCGCCAGATACGTCTATCTTGATGCCACCAACCTCTTCCCACTACATGGTATAAATACTTCAGCCCAAACATTGCCCCACCAATTAAACCAGCTATAGCGAAGGCTAATAACTGTTGTAATGGAGTGGATAGTGTATCAAAAGTTAGTGAAAAAGGGAGAAGCACAAAATTATAGTCAAGTATCCAAATTATTCCGCAAAATGAATAAATCAGCAGAATCAAAAGGTAAATTGATTCAAGACCAATTTGAACTCTAATCCAGACAGGATACTCGCTTCTATATTGATGTCTTACTCTGCCATCAGTTGGGTCTGCACTATTCCATACAGGGAGGCCATCTCTTCTACCCTCTTCAACAGCATTTTCTGTATCTTGCTCAGACATTTCTAATTGCCCCTACATAAATGTGCTTTCGGGCTCAGTCATTCACAACATTACAAAAAACATTCTTAGATCGCTTATATGTATGAAGTGACTGCTCTTCAAACGCATGTGTTTTATAACTATAAGAATCTGCAATCCCATAAAAATTTGCTAAAATTTTTCTAAAATATTGAGATTGGGGATTAGGCAATTTTGTAAGTAGACCAGTTCTATTTTGCTTTGAAAAAGAATCTGAACAAAATAAATACTCTGAGTTTTTTCCTATATTGCACAAATCATTTTCGTCTGCCTTTTCCCAAAGAAAATTTTCGTCATCCTGTACTAATTTCTCGAGACTATCTTCAAAAGGAACTATATGTAAATGCGCATGATTTACTCCACATGAAGTTAATCCTTCTAAAAGTGAACCATGCTCAAACACTACACATTTACCATATTCTCTTTCAATATTTTTTTTAACAATTTCTACAAAATCAATGAAATAAGATTCACAATAATATTCTGATAAATTATATATATGCTGTTTAGGAAAAATAAGTGTCCACCCAGAAATAAAACCACCAATTGAACAAATCGCATAAAATGAGTCATCCTCATAAATCGGTCGATCTATGTCATTCAGGAGCTCATGATCTGAGCTTGCAATATTGCAAAATTTGCACTCATGAGGTTTCATTTTTTGGCTCTCTATAAGTTATGACCCTAGTTTTAACTTAAACTATGTAGAAATAATAAATTTTTACTCTACATTATACAATATCTCTCTTAAGCTTTTTATGTTGTATAAAATTTCAGAATCAAAGTGCTAAGGAAGCCATCACAAACATTTAGAATATTAACTATTTCATAAATTTTTTCTAAAGTTCGATTCCCTTCTCCTAACTCGACCGGTACGGATGGCTTTTGAAGTAAGTTCCGTGACAAGATCGGCCAATTTCGGCCCGCAACTGTTGCTGAACAGCACTTAATAGCCAGCGAAACTGCCAAGCATGCAAGATTAGCTCCGATAGTGCCGCTGCCGATGAATCCGATAAGTGAGGGCATGAGTTGTGCTCCTTATGTCGAGGCAAGCAATTGTGCATTGCTTTGCTATGAAAGAAAAACCAGTTTGATAGTAGAAAACTCCCCTAGGACCCTATGTCACAACGGACTTTTACTTTTGCGCTGATTTAAAGTTTGAGAGATCATTGCGACACAGAGATAAAGGAGCTAAGCGAACTTAGCCCATTTTAGTTTTGTCACAGCGTTGAATGCTGCTGAACAAGTTAGGGGCAAAGTCCTGTGGGAGAACAGGACTTTGCAAACTGGTGTGTTTTAAACGCTGTACGGTTTGAGATGAATACACCTGTGCAAGCTGTTGGCAAATACAATCGCAACTGGCTTGCATGTGCTCACCTGACAAGCAAATTCTTTTAAATTCCTGCTGAGCATGGGCATCATCATGTGTAATACCGTAAGCACCGACCATAAGGTTTAAAAACAATATTAATTTATGAAGTTTCATATTATTCTCATGATTATTTATATCTTTAAATAAAACAAAAATACAATTCATCTTAATATTAAAATATTTTTTTAAATAATAATTAACCCTCCCACAAATACAGGAAAATAAAATAATTAAAATTTTAAAATAAAAATAATTTATAAATTTAAAAAATCAGGATATAGAAAACCCAAATTTTAAATAAATAAAATAATTAAATAAGAGAGAAAATGAGTTTGAATAGTGGCATAGCCAACTCCTTAAAAATGGAGTCCTACCACCAAATTACCGCGAATTAATTTATGGTGGTAGAACGAAAGAGGGTTAGCAGACTGACCTAGCGACCAGCACGCGCGAACGCGTCCCCCTTCCGCCCTACCATAGAGAAAAAGGGGGCACAAAGGTTCAACACGGGAAATACTGAGAAAGTATAACCCGACACGCTAGGGTACGGTCTGCTAAAACCGACTGGCAATGTAGGCCAGCAACGAGATAATAATCGGTGATTTTAATTACGTCAATTTATTTTAATAAAAAAGTTTAAATATAATAATTTAATTAATGTTTAGATAATATTATCCTTTTTATTATATTTATGACTTTTAATTAAATTTAAAATATAAAATTTGGTTATATATATTTAGTTAATAAAATAGATTAATCGTTAATTCTAATTTAACAGTTTATATAGATACATCTAACATGAAGACGATTTAAGTATAAAAACAACTTATAGAACGCCCCTACTCCATAAGTCGATAACAGATACCTCTTACCGTCTTTTCGAGTGCTTATTTTTCTACAGCTTTATTGAATTTATAAAGCTCTAAAGCATAGTCTCTGGTCTTTATTAAGACATTCTAATAAATATAATTAAATCAACATGTTATATACAAAAACCAACAAAAACAGTTGGATTTATATGTGAAAAATTATGATATAAATCACGCTTCGAAATTTACTTGATAACTATTAATTTCGACAACTACAAAAACTTTCTAATTATAAGGAGTGACTTATCATGGCTAATGGATTCCCAGAAGGAAACTTTAGAATCGTTAACAAAGCGACAGGTGCATGTATTTCAAGTCTGTACGGTGGTCAGACCCATGGTTTACAAGATGCAGTAACTGCGCGTGGTGAAACGGGTAAATTAGCTTACTCTCATACAAATGACCGCCTATTTACGGTACATGACAAAGTTAAAAATATAGAAGAAGAGCTTTGGTATTTTGACAGTCACGCAGACAGTTGGGGTCGTAGAGTGAATATGCTTTATAACAAAGTTAAAGATATCCGTTCTAGTTGGGCTCTCGGTGCTCGTGTTGAAACAGATGCGATTGCATATAAATTATTAGATAAAGATTTAGAAAATTTCCTTAGCCTTTTACCAAAGCAAGATGAAGAAACACTCACCCACTTAAAAACCAGTGATTGTCTTGATATTGTTGGTTTATTAGAGACATTTATTCATAGTAACGGCGAAGAAAATATTAAATCCGAACTTATTGGCAAGCTCGATGAAACTAAGCTGAATGAATATTTAAATGCAGTACTGGCTCATGAGTCAATTCGTCGCATCGAACAAAAATTCGATAAATATGCTGAATCTTCGTTTCTATTTTTAAAAATTCCTGGACTTAACGATTTACCTGAAAATCCTTTCGCTCAGCAAAATGAACAAATCTATAAGATCATTCTTGCCGCTGTGCAATTAGATGTCTTGGATCAAAAAGATTGGACTACAAGGTCAGAGTTCCGATTGCATTTACGCCATGACAATATCGATGCTCTACTAAAAAATATGAAGAAAGAGAGCATTGAGACGCTTTATGAAAAAGTTTATAAAGAATATGAAAATACTCAAGACCTCAAAAAAGAAGCCGTAAAAGTCCTTCTAGAGCTTAGAAAAACGCTAGATTTACATACGAATGAAAAAAATATGGATACGGTCAAAAAGATTTTACAGACAAGCTTAAAATCAAATGAGTCTTTTGAACAACTGCAAACAGCGTTAAACAGTACCAATGGTAAAGAATTAAAACCAGTGAATTGGCACAGTGGCGATGTTTTCTTGCAAGGTGCGGGTCGCCAGTACCAAACTAAGTGGGCATTTGAAGATGGTTATATCTTTGTAGAAGGCCAACCAGATGCGGTACTGACAAATACTTGGGGTTCATCTGTAGGTATTAGTCAACGATCTGATGATCCAAGACAACGTTGGGAATTTAAATAAGCTTAATTTGAGCTAGAAAATAAGATGGTAAGAGAAAGCTCTCTTACCATCCTTATAAAATTTATATTGCGATATCTTTTACTAGTAAATGCTTACCTAACAAAGAAAAACTAACATCCGCAACTTCCAACGGGTCTGAACTGGTCCAAATAATATGATTCCCCTCATTTGGACTTTCAGAACTTAACTTATATTGATTGAGCTGCCGAATTAATTGCGCTGTTACCGCTTCCGAAGGCTCAATAATTTGGATATCACGGCCTACAATTTCCTGAATCGTATCTGAGACAAACGGATAGTGTGTGCATCCTAAAATAATCGTATCGACTTTTTGTTCGACCAACGGCGCCAAAATATTTTTTAAATAATCCTTAACTTCCGCTGTATGCGCTTTACCCGTTTCAATTTTTTCGGCTAAACCAATACACGGCACCAAAGACACTTTAATATTTTGCGCATACGTTTCAATTAAACTTTTTAAGTTTTTGCCCTTAACCGTCGTTGCGGTTGCCAAGACAGCAATATGCTTGCTCATGGTCATTGCTACAGCAGGTTTTACCGCTGGTTCTATGGCAATAAGCGGCACACTAATTTGTGCTCTAATCGTTTCAATCGCTACAGCCGTCATGGTGTTACAAGCAACCACAATCGCTTTGCACTTCCCGTCATTTATAAGATTTGAGATTAAATGAGTAGTTCTTGAAACAATCCAGTCGCTTTCCCTGTCGCCATACGGGACATATTTCGAGTCTGCAAAATAGATAATATCTTCATTCGGAAGAGCCTGCCGAATATGCTTAAAGAGAGACAGCCCGCCTAAACCAGAATCAATCATTCCAATCGGGTTATTCTTCTGGTTCATTATTTTTCCAATTTCAATTTCGAAAATATACTTTTTATTATTATATTCTGTTTTTAAATCAGGCCCAACGAGGACCTGACCTAAATTTCAAATTTTATTTTAGGCTGCCGCTTTTTGTTCCTTAATCCAATTTTTAATACGGGCATCCAATATATTTAAAGGCAAAGTTCCTGCATTTAAAACCATGTCGTGGAACGCTTTGATATCAAAACGGTCTCCAAGCTCATGTTTCGCTAACTCCCGTAGCTCTAAAATTTTCAGTTGTCCCATTTTGTATGCCAAGGCTTGGGCAGGAATAGCAATATAGCGGTCTGTCTCTGCCTGAATATCAGGTTCATCTAAAGCAGAATGTTCTCTCATAAAATCAATCATTTGCTGACGTGTCCATTTTTTATAATGTACGCCAGTATCAACCACTAACCGACAAGCACGGAACAACTCACTCGATAGTCTTCCATAGTCTGAAAGCGGGTCTTTATAAAAACCAACGTCTTTACCCAACTGCTCTGCGTAAAGTGCCCATCCTTCAATGTAGGCGGTGTGATTGGGTTGCTTACGGAACATCGGCAAATTAGGCAGGTTTTGAGCAATATCAATCTGCATATGGTGGCCGGGAATTGCCTCATGGTAAGCAGTCGCTTCCATGGATATTTTGGAACGTTCAGAGAAGTCGCCTGTATTCACATATACTTGTCCGGGGCGTGAACCATCAGGCGTGCCTTGGTGATACTCCGCTCCTGCCGCTTCTTTTTCTCGATATTGCTCTACAGGTAAAACTTCGACTTTATTTTTGGGCAATAAACCAAATAGCTTCGGCAACTCTGGTTGCATTTGGGCAATATACCCGCGATAAATCTCTAAAATTTCTTCACGAGATTTTGGGAAAACAGCTGGATTTGTTTTTAAAGATTGCTGGAAACTTTTTAAGTCATTAAAACCTTGTGCTTTGGCAATTTTCAGCATTTCCGCTTCAATACGAGCAACTTCTTTTAATCCGAGCTGATGAATATTTTCAGGGCTTTCAGAGGTGGTCGTATTGTTTTCTACATAATAGCGATAAAGCTCATCACCTTTTGGCAAACTCCATATACCCTCATGCTGTCGTCCATAGGGTAAGTAATCTTTCTGAATAAACGTACCGAGTTTTTGATAAGCAGGCCGTACACTCTGATCTATGGCCTGTAGTATTTCACGGCTTAAACGCTCTTGTTCTGCTTTCGGAATATTATTTGGAAATTGCTTTAATGGCGAAGCAAAAACACTGTCCTTCCCTGCTGGCGTTGCAATACTATTAATCTGCTTTGCTACCTTTTCAATTAAATATTTCGGTGGCATTAAACCATCTTTTTGTCCTTGTTTTGCTAACTGAATCCCTTGATCAAGAATAAGAGGAATTTGTTTTAAACGAGCAATATAGTCTTGATATTGCTTCGCATTATTAAATGGAATCGAACTAATAAATCCCGGAAATTGTAAATGTAGCCCCCACATTTGATTGAAAGGCATCTCATAGAGTTTCAAATCATAATTTTTAAGTGTCTCTTTCAACTGATAAATCATTAATTCTTTATTTAATTGATCAGTTGCTGAAAATCCTGTGCTATCAATCGCTTCAAAACGTTTTAAAAAATTTTGAGTAGTTTTTCTATCTTTATCGATCTGATTTTTTGAAACCTCGGTCCATCGATCGTTGTAACGTAAATCTCCTAAACCCGTTGCAGTTTCAGGATTATTTTTTAAAGTGTATTCCCATTGCTCTTGTAAAAGCTGGTTTAAAGCTTTCACCCGAACAGAGACACCCCTGTTTTGTTTAGATTGTGATTTTTCGATGGTATTTGTATTTATTTCGGGGCTTGCAGCATAAGAAGAATGAGACATCCAAAATAAAACACTGATACAAGCCAACTGTAAAGTTCTGTTTTTCATTTAATTATCCAGACATATTTAACGAAGTTTAAAATATAGACAAAACAATTTACGTGCCAAGCAGCATATAAAATAGTGTAAAAATCGAGTATTTTTTTAACTCAATGATTTTATAAATTAATTTTCTTTTTAATTAAATTATTTATAGTTGCTATCTATATTCCGTAGCTGACTTTAATGGTTCAGAAACTTAAAAAAGTGCACATGAGCGATCTCAGTGCACTTTTGAATTTCTACATTAAAAATTGTTTCTTAAGAAAACAAATATTGATAAACAATATATGCAGCCAGTTTTGCTGTTCTATTGTCTAAATCAAATTTTGGATTGCACTCAGCAATATCTAAAAGTTTAATTTTTCCAGTCTCTTGAATATGCTTAAAAATTGCTTCAAAAGTGGCTAAATCAATTCCTTTGACAGCTGGTGCACTGACCCCCGGTGCAACCGCAGCCGCGAAGACATCTAAATCAATCGTAACGTACAAACAGTCTACTTTTTCAATAAAAGCGTCAACCGCCGCGAGCACTTTTGGTAGGTTAAAAATATTAACCTCATGATCGCGTAAATATGAACAATTTAGCGCATCAGCTGTATCAAACAAAACTTTAGTATTGGCATGGTTGGCGACCCCAATACATAAATAATTAAATTGTTTTTGATGCTGTTCTGAAAGCCTTGCTGCTTGTAAAAAAGGTGTTCCAGAGGTGGCATGCTCTGCTTCACGCAAATCAAAATGGGCATCAAAATTAATAATGCCTATTTTTTTATCTGGCGCGTGCGCTTGTACATATTGGAATAGACCACTAAAGCTACCAAATGCGACTTCATGTCCACCGCCCAATACAATCGGTTTTAAACCATTTTGTAGGCTAGTTGCGACTTGCTCAGCCAACTCAGTTTGGGCTTGCTCTAAATTGTCATATTCGCAGGTCACTGTACCCAAATCGATAATACTGACTGGACGATGAATAGGTAAATTGGCAAGCTGATTACGGATTGCATCTGGCGCATCAGCAGCACCGACTCGACCTTTGTTACGTTTCACACCTTCATCAGAGCTAAAACCAATCAGCGCAAATTCGGCATGTTGGGTTTTATTCATAATATGGTGAATACGTTGGTGTGCTTCACCCTCGCCATCATGGCGACCTTGCCATTTAAATGTGTGATTCATGTGACACCGTTTAAAAAATAACTTCTTGTCCATGCTGAATTACTCGCTTAGGCAAATCGCCACCAAGCCAGTAAACAATTTCAGATGGATGCTCAATATCCCAAGCCACAAAGTCAGCGACTTTACCCTGCTCCAAACTACCGTGTGTTTGCTCTAAACCGAGCGCTTGTGCAGCATGAATGGTGACACCCGCTAAAGCTTGTTCAGGCGTTAAACGGAAGAGCGTACTGCCCATATTCAGCATTAAACGTACAGAAAGTGCTGGAGATGTGCCCGGGTTTAAATCACTCGATAACGCAATACGCACACCATGTTTAATCAGACTTTCAACAGGTGGATATTGTGTTTCACGCAATAGATAAAAGGCACCCGGCAATAACACAGCAACCGTGCCCGACTCTGCCATGGCTTTAACATCATCTTCGGTCATGTACTCTAAATGGTCGGCTGACAAAGCATGATAACGTGCTGCCAAGCTTGAGCCACCTAGCGATGAGAGCTGTTCAGCATGAAGCTTAACGGGTAAACCCAATGATTGTGCCGTTTTAAAAACACGTTCAACCTGAGCAGGTGAAAAGGCTAAATGCTCACAGAACGCATCTACTGCATCGACTAAACCTTCAGCATGCAGTTTAGGCAACATTTCTGTACAGATATGCTCAATATAAGCATCGCTTTGATCTTTGTACTCTGGCGGTAAAGCATGAGCAGCCAAACATGTGCTTTTGACCGTCATTGGTAAAGCTTCACCAATTTGACGGATTACACGCAGCATCTTGCGTTCATTTTCGTAATTGAGTCCGTAACCAGACTTAATCTCGATGGTCGTTACGCCGTCTTGCTGCATACAACGAATGCGCTTAAGCGCCGAATTTAATAATTGTTCTTCGCTTGCTTCACGCGTTGCACACACTGTGCTGGCAATGCCACCACCGCTTGCTGCAATTTCAGCATAGCTCACACCTTGCAAGCGTTTTTCAAACTCAACACTACGGTTGCCACCAAATACACTATGCGTATGACAGTCGATGAACCCTGGGGTAACCCAAGCTCCATTTAAATCAACTGTTTCGGAATATGTGTCGGTAGGAAGTTGTTGTTGTTTTCCAATCCACTGAATGAGATGCCCTTCTGTGACAATTGCAGCATCTTCAATGTAAGAGTATTGCCCATTTTGCATGGTCGCAATGTGGCAATTTTGCCAAAGTTTTTTCATGAGCCTTTCCTCAAAACTGCCCAATAGTTAAACCATTGGGCAGTTCATTTGTTAGCTTTCTATCTCAACATTTTGCTGGATAGGATTACTTTCCTTTCCCAAGTTTTGCTGTGGTTTTACCCATATGCGATAAGCAATAGTTAAAAGAGCAAGCCATGTTATCCCTACATAAATTGCAGGACGTGAATCAGGGAAATAACCCATCATGGCTAAAATAAACACCATAAAACCAATCGCGAACGCAGGTGCATATGGCCAACCCCATACAGGGAAATCAAGTGCCTTAATTTCAGCAGTAGATAATTTACGGCGCATCGCAACTTGCGAAAGCAAAATCATGAGCCATACCCAAACCGTTGCAAAAGTCGCAATTGATGCAATGATCATGAATACATTTTCAGGAATCAGGTAGTTCAGCACTACGCCAATCAATAGCACGCCAGCCATAACAACGACAGTCATCCATGGCACACCATTACGTGATAATTTTTGGAAGATTCGAGGTGCTTGACCACGGTTTGCCATACCGTACAACATACGGCCAGCGCCAAAAACATCACTATTAATTGCCGAAATCGCAGCAGTCACCACCACAACATTTAGAATATTTGCAGCAGATTTGATACCTAAATTTTCAAAAATTTGTACAAATGGGCTTCCTTGGCTACCAATCTGGTTCCATGGAAAAATCGACATCAAAACAAAAATGGTCAGTACATAGAAAAGTAAAATACGTACTGGAACAGCATTAATTGCTTTTGGCAAAGTGGTTTTCGGGTCTTGTGATTCGCCAGCAGTTAAACCAATAATTTCGATACCACCGAAAGCAAATACAACCACCGATAAACATGCAACTAAGCCTGCAATACCATGCGGCATAAAGCCATCATAAATCCATAAGTTTTGAAGTCCCGGAACGACATTGCTATGGTCAGCATGGAAGCCATAGAACATTAAGCCTATTCCGCCCACAATCATGGCAACAATGGCACTCACCTTGATGATGGAAAGCCAGAATTCGAGTTCACCAAAGACTTTAACGTGAATCAGGTTAATGGCGCCCAAGAACATAATGAGAGATAAAATCCAGATCCACCGTGGTACATCGGGATACCAGAACCCCATATAAATACCAAAAGCGGTGACATCGGCAATCGCTACAATCACCATTTCAAAAACATAAGTCCACCCAGTCGTAAAACCTGCCAAAGGACTAATGTATTGTGATGCGTAGTGGCTAAATGAACCGGATACTGGGTTATGGACAGCCATTTCACCCAGTGCGCGCATAACAATATAAATTGCAATCCCTGCAACGATATACGCCAATAATACTGAAGGCCCCGCCATTTTAATGGCAGTAGCCGAACCATAGAAAAGCCCAGTTCCAATTGCTGAGCCCAATGCCAAGAAACGAATGTGGCGGGTGTTTAGCCCCCGCTGTAATGTAGAGTCTTGTGACATTATAATCTCCAATCCTTGAGGATATTTAGTTGGATTCGGCCACTCCATGTGACCGTTTTATCAATCACACTTCAGATAGACTAGGGAGTAGTTTTGGAATAACTAACTCGTTTAAACAACCACTCGAAAGTAATTCACTTGCTTGTTCAATATCAGGAGCGAAGAAACGGTCTTCGCTGTAGTAAGGAACTTGATCGCGCAAGATTTTACGAGCTTGTTCAAGTTTAGGCGAGCTTTTTAAGCCTTCACGGAAGTCTAGACCCTGACAAGCGCCTAACCATTCGACAGCTAAGATGCCACGAACGTTATCGGCCATTGGCCAAAGTCGTTTACCAGCATTCGGAGCCATTGATACATGGTCTTCCTGATTCGCTGAAGTTGGCAAACTATCAACACTTGCAGGATGTGCTAGTGCTTTGTTATCACTCGCAAGAGCTGCTGCGGTAACTTGAGCAATCATGAAACCTGAGTTAACGCCACCATTAGCAACCAAGAACGGTGGAAGCTGCGACATGTGGCGGTCCATCATCATCGAAATACGACGTTCAGACAGTGAACCAATTTCTGCGATTGCCAATGCTAAATTATCTGCCGCCATTGCAACAGGTTCTGCATGGAAGTTACCACCAGAAATCACATCACCTTGTTCTGCAAAAACAAGTGGGTTATCAGATACAGCGTTTGCTTCAATTGCTAAAACTTCAGCAGCCTGACGGATTTGGGTTAAACATGCACCCATCACCTGTGGTTGGCAACGTAAAGAATACGGATCTTGAACTTTGCTACAGTCTTCGTGTGAATGTGCAATTTCACTCGAATCAGTCAATAAATCGCGATAAGCCGCAGCAACATCAATTTGACCACGTTGGCCACGTACTTCATGAATACGTGCATCGAACGGTGAACGTGAACCCAGCATTGCTTCAACACTTAAGCCACCACAAACTGTCGCAGCAGCAAATAAATCTTCAGCTTCAAACAAGCCACGTAAAGCATAAGCAGTCGAAACTTGTGTACCATTTAAAAGTGCCAAGCCTTCTTTCGCTGCTAAAGAAATTGGTTCTAAGCCTGCAATTTTTAAAGCTTCAACTGCTGGTAACCATTCACCTTTATAACGCGCTTTACTTTCACCAAGTAAAATCAATGACATATGGGCAAGTGGTGCCAAGTCACCTGAAGCGCCTACTGAACCTTTAAGAGGAATATGCGGATAAACTTCAGCATTAATTAAAGCCAACAAAGCATCAATCACTTTACGGCGAATACCTGAGAAGCCACGTGCTAAGCTATTTGCTTTCAATAGAATAATTAAACGAACCATTGCATCATCAAGTGGTTCACCTACACCTGCTGCATGCGAAAGAACTAACGAACGCTGTAATTGTTCTAAATCTTCAGGAGCAATCTTGGTTGAAGCAAGTAAACCAAAACCTGTGTTAATGCCGTAAGCTGTACGCCCTTCATTTACAATCTGTTCTACACAAGCCACGCTTGCGTTGATTGCAGCTGAAGCACTGTCATCTAATTTAACTTTAATCGGGTTGAGGTAAGCTCGACGTAAATCAGCTAAGGTTAATTTTCCCGGTTGGATCAGTAATTCCATGTTGGCTTCCTAATTTTTTGCACTATATTCTGCTGAGACAGTGCTTTTCACAATTGCAAAAAGCACCGCTAGTTCTTCCATGTGTTTTTATTGAGTGATCATTGGCAAGTTTAAGCCTTGCTCTTTCGCACAGTTAATCGCAATTTCATAACCGGCATCGGCATGACGCATAACACCTGTTGCAGGGTCATTGGTCAGTACACGAGCAATACGTGCAGCAGCGTCATCTGTACCGTCACACACAATCACAACGCCTGAGTGTTGAGAGAAGCCCATACCTACACCACCGCCGTGATGTAAAGACACCCAAGTTGCGCCGCCCGCTGTATTTAACAATGCATTTAATAAAGGCCAGTCTGATACTGCATCTGATCCGTCTTGCATTGCTTCAGTTTCACGGTTTGGACTCGCAACTGAGCCTGAGTCTAAGTGGTCACGTCCAATCACAACTGGCGCAGACAATTCACCGCTACGAACCATTTCGTTAAATGCCAAACCAAGTTTTGCACGTAAGCCTAAACCAACCCAGCAAATACGTGCTGGTAAGCCTTGGAAGCTAATGCGTTCACGTGCCATGTCTAACCAGTGATGTAAATGTTCATCATCAGGAATTAATTCTTTAACTTTGGCATCTGTTTTATAAATGTCTTCTGGGTCACCAGAAAGCGCTGCCCAACGGAATGGACCAATACCACGACAGAACAATGGACGGATGTATGCAGGTACGAAGCCAGGGAAATCAAAAGCGTTTTCTACGCCTTCTTCTTTCGCCATTTGACGGATGTTATTACCGTAGTCAAATGTTGGAACACCCATTTTTTGGAAATCGAGCATCGCTTGTACGTGTTTCGCCATCGACTGTTTTGCAGCTTTTACAACAGCTTCTGGTTCAGTTTTCGCGCGTTCACGGTATTCATCCCAAGTCCAGCCTACTGGTAAGTAGCCATTGAGTGGATCGTGTGCGCTTGTTTGGTCGGTGACCATGTCAGGACGTACACCACGGCGCACAAGCTCAGGTAAAATCTCTGCAGCATTGCCATGAAGTGCAATTGAAATGACCTTACCTTCTTTCGTGTAACGATCAATACGCGCTAAAGCATCATCTAAATCAGTTGCTTGTTCATCTACATAACGAGTACGTAAACGGAAATCGATACTTGCTTGTTGGCATTCAATGTTTAAAGAGCAAGCCCCTGCAAGTGTTGCAGCTAAAGGCTGAGCACCACCCATACCGCCTAAACCAGCAGTAAGAACCCAACGACCGTTTAAATCACCATTGTAGTGTTGGCGGCCTGCCTCAACGAAAGTTTCGTAAGTACCCTGCACAATGCCTTGGCTACCGATGTAGATCCAAGAACCCGCTGTCATTTGACCGTACATTGCCAAAGCTTTAGCGTCTAATTCGTTAAAGTGTTCCCAGTTTGCCCAGTGCGGTACAAGGTTTGAGTTTGCAATTAAAACGCGCGGTGCATCTTTATGAGTTTTAAATACACCGACTGGTTTGCCTGATTGAACTAATAAAGTTTCGTCAGTTTCAAGATTTTTTAAAGTATCTACAATTTTGTCGAAACATTCCCAGTTTCGTGCTGCACGGCCAATACCACCGTATACAACCAACTCTTTCGGGTTTTCTGCAACGTCCGGATCAAGGTTATTCATCAACATGCGTAATGGAGCTTCAGTTAACCAACTTTTAGCCGTCAATTCAGTGCCGCGTGGCGCACGAATTTCTACATCACGAAATTTTGTTGTCGTTGTTGTTGTCACAGGCGGACTCCTTCCTTTGAGCTTACATCAGCAGAACATCACTTGTTTCTGCATTTGTATAGTAATGTATTAACTTGTATATACATCCATATACTACACAAATATTTTACGGCGTGAAGAGGGTTACTCATATTTTTTTAAAAAAAATGAATAAGTTTATGAATTAAATTAATTTATTTTTATATTAAGCATAAAAAAGCACATATCTTTTCACTAGACATGTGCTTTTAAAAAATAATTTATTTAGTTTTAACGTTGAATTAACTCAATAACATAACAATTTTTTGCCCAATTTTGAGGGAAATGCACTAAGGTAATCGCAGTGGTTTTCTCAATTTTTAAAGTCTCGTGAGCAGCAAGCAAAAGGGTTTTGTCCTCAATCGCGACTTCTGCTTCGGAACCACTATTAAAAATGAAAATCAGGTCTGCCGAACTTAAAAAGGTTTGTGCTTCTGTACCGTCTATTCTCTGAAAGCGGGCATGAAACTTTGCAGGATCATAAATTAAATTTAAATCTCGAATTGCCCCATCTATCAGTTCACTTTGGACCAGACTTTCACCATGGAAAACAAAAATATCGCCTTGGTTTAGCTTCTTGGCAAGAAGATCATCGACGTGTAACACCATACCTTTCCCATCAAGCACGCTAATAATTCGCTGCTTATTGGAAAATAGCGAAAATGGCCCAGAAGTGGTCACATCAGCCATCGAAATGCGCCACTCAAAGTCGGCTTCACCTTGGCTTCGAGCAATTTCTAAAGTAAAGCCTGCACCATTTTTCCAAAGCATTTTTGTATATTGATCGGCCCTGATCAATTCAATCATGGGTTAAATTTCCCTTCGAGATAATAGCGACTACCCGGATAAATCAAACGCGCACTTGAAATGAGCTGTTTGTTTGACCATGTACGACGACGAATCAGTAAGCATGGTTCAGCTTTGGTGATCTTCAACCATTTACACTCTTGCGGCGATGCTAAAACTGCCTCAACAATATGCTCACCTTCTGACACAGGTGCTTTCGCCATTAAATAAGCATTTGGGGTAATGGTTTTAAAATCTTGTTGTAGATAATCTGGAATAAGCGCTGCATCGACTAAACGATCTTCGACCTGAACAGGTACATCATTTTCATAATGCACAATAATCGAGTGAAATAATCTTTGCCCTTCGCGAGTCTGCATTAACATGCTTTGTTCTGCATTTGCATAAATTTGTTCTAAGACTAAAACTTCAGCGTGGTGCTTATGGTTTCGTGCAATAATCTCTTCAGCAATATTATTAATCTGAAAAAGTGCAGTACGGCCCTGTCCTTCAGCAACGAAAGAACCAACGCCCTGAATTCGAACGAGTAGGCCCTCAGTCGTTAACTCACGAAGCGCACGGTTTACCGTCATGCGGCTACAACCAAGTTGATTGACCAATTCACTTTCCGAAGGAATTTTTTTATTTACAGCCCACGTGCCTTCATAAATCTTTTGTGAAATCAGCTGTTTTACGCGTTGATATAAAGGAACGGGACTATCAGCTTCAATCGAAAGCTCAGTATGTTCTTGTTTTGATGTTCTGGGCATAACAAATACTCAAAAAGGCAGCAGGCAAAAAGGTATTTTAGTTGACATGCTATGTATATACAACCACATACAACGTGTTAATTTATGAATTAAATAGATTTTAAAAAGTTTAAAAAATAAACATAACTCTACAAGAGCTAATTTAAAGTTTTATGTAGATAAATTCAAATATATTAGGGTTTTATTAATATTTATTTAATAGTTATTTCTGCTATGCCTGTGCTCAATTCAAGGATGTAAAAAGTATCGTCTTTTCTGGTTCACCAAATGCTGCTGAAAATTTTTATTTAAAATAACTGATCGATAGTATTCTTCTGCCACACAGTATATTAATAAAACTGGAAGCACATCGAATGCGTAATTATAAAATAGATATTCTTCGTGGAATCTCTATCCTTTTGGTTCTTTTACACCATTTTAATATTCCCTATAAACTTAAAGATACATGGTTAGGTTTTGATTTCTTAGGTGAAGCATTTAGCACAGTCATCGCAAGAAACGGAAATTATGGCGTGACCATGTTTTTTGTGATTTCGGGTTTTCTAATTACCCATCACACTTTAAAAAGAGACAAACAATTCTCTGCAATTAACCTCAAGCATTTTTATATCCGACGAGCAGCGCGTATTTTACCGTGTCTGGTTTTACTCATTTTAGGTGTAAGCATACTTGGGTCATTTGACTTAAAACCCTTTATGAACCAAGCTCCGAATGGCATTGAGGTTTCCTATCCTTTAACCATATTTGCAGCTTTAACCTTCTGGATGAATATCCTGATTATTAAATTCGGTTGGGTAAACTACGCTTTGGGCGTGTTGTGGTCACTCTCTGTAGAAGAAGTTTTTTACTTTGTTTTTCCATTATTGTGCTTGTTCACACGTAGTAATAAGGTTTTTATTGCTGTACTTGTTGGAGTGATTTTATATGGGCCTTATTTTAGATCTCTGCATTTTGGAGAAGAAAGCGGTGCCTATTTATATCATTATTTTTCAAGTTTTGATGGCATAGCAATTGGCTGTTTAACTGCCATTTTCTCTCATAAATATCAGCCAGATTGGCACTATAAAAAACCTCTTTCGTGGTTAATTATTTTGAGCATGGTCGCTCTTTATTTATATGCGCCAATTAAAGAAGTGAGTACTTGGGGTATTAGCTTATTTGCTCTTGCCACAGGCTTACTGATTTTGTGTTTTCAGCATCCTTCCGAAACGCAAGCACATAGTCTATTTACAAAAATCATGGTCTGGTTGGGGCAACGAAGTTATGAGACTTATCTGTTCCATCTGGTAGTACTGGGGCTTATGAAAGTTGCTTTTGTTCCGGCTCAAACCGACGCTAGCATTAAAATTATGCTTTTAATTGGCTATCTGATTCTGACCTTTATTATCAGCGCAGCGATTGAAAAATATTATTCGACACCGCTCAACAGCTACATTCGAAAGATTTTCATTAAAGATAAATCATAAAAAAAAAGCCCCTTTAAAATAGGGGCTTTTTTAATTAAGCGATCAACATGGTTTCATCTTCTTGTTTAAAAGGATTAGGCCAGTTCTGCCAAGCTTGTGGTCCTAAAGCCATTTCTCCATCACTTAATAAACAACGGTCTAAGCGTTGTATTAAAGCTTGCTCATCCATTTGCATACCAATTAAAACCAGCTCCTGACGCGCATCACCTGTTTGAGCGTCCCAAACCTTTTTAATTTGTTCGATGCTGTCTAAGTCACTTGGCCAGTCTTCTTCTGCAACGGCGGCCCACCAATAACCTGCTAAGCCATGCCGCGCCATTGCACCTGCTTGTGACCATGAGTAAGCCAATGTCGGTTCAGCAGCCAACCAGAAAAAGCCTTTAGAACGGACGACACCCGGCCATTCAGCCTGCACCAAATCATAAAAACGTTCTGGGTGAAAAGGTCGGCGAGCGCGGTAAACAAAGCTACTAATGCCATACTCTTCAGTCTCTGGCGTATGCTCACCACGTAATTCTTTTAACCAGCCTGGTGCTTGTGCAGCTTCATCAAAATCGAATAGCTGTGTATTTAAAATTTTATCTAAAGCGATCTTTCCAAATTGAGCAATTTCAATTCGAGCACGCGGGTTTAAAGTTTTTAAAATTGCGATGAGTTGGTCTTGCTGAGCCTGATCAATCAGGTCAATTTTATTCAGCATAATCACATCACAAAATTCGATCTGATCAATAAGAAGGTCGACCACAGTTCGCTCATCTTGTTCACCTAGCGACTCACCACGTTGTTGCAGGGAGTCCATTGAACCGTAATCTTTAAGAAAGTTAAAAGCATCGACTACCGTGACCATGGTGTCGAGTCGAGCAAACTCATTGAGTGACTTTCCATCTTCATCTTCAAAGGTAAAGGTTTCTGCAACAGGCAGCGGTTCAGAAATGCCAGTCGACTCAATCACCAATTGGTCAAAGCGTCCTTCATCAGCTAACCGTTTAACCTCAACCAGTAAATCTTCTCGTAGCGTGCAACAGATACAGCCATTACTCATTTCAACCAGCTTTTCATCTGTTCTTGAAAGCTCCGCGCCACCTTCGCGTACTAATGCCGCATCAATATTCACTTCAGACATATCATTGACGATCACGGCAATACGGCGGCCTTCACGATTATTTAAAATATGGTTGAGTAATGTGGTCTTTCCTGCACCCAAAAAGCCAGATAAAACAGTGACGGGAAGCTTGGCAAATGAGTTGGCGATTGCAGTGCGCATGGCTTGATCTCTTTGAATAATATTTAAACTGATCATGGCTGGCCATTTAAGTATGGCCAGATCACAGGCGTAATCTATTTCTAAACCACAGTAATGTTATGTTATAACATAACTATTGATCAAGTTTTTATTCCAGTTTTATTTAAGCCAATTCACTTAGTCTTTGAAAAAATTGCTTTTATAGTTACTGACAAATTGAGGTTCTATAGTGATGGTCAGGTCCCCATGAACGGAATCCTTGGCTATCAATATGGATTTGTCCCGAAGCATAAACACCCAGACCCATGTTAAGTACTTGGCCCTTGGTTTCCCAGAACTGACAAAGTTTAGTTTTGGTTTGTAGAATATTAAACTGGTCTAAATCGGTAGGCTGTTCTGGTCCAATTCGAAAATCAAGCGCTGCATTAAAGACATGTCGAGAAGCATCTGCACCACCAGCACAGCGGTTTAGAGATAAAGCTCGATAGGCCGATGTCACTTCAAAATCATTAATTACACCATCATCAACTAATGCTTTTAAAATGCTAAGTGTCGGAACGATGTTGGACCAAATCTCTCTTGGTGGCACTGCATAAGGCTCGACTCCACATTTTTGCCAATCGCGAGCCGAGCGTAACAACTCATGGTCTGGAACTAAATTGGCAAGCCCTTTTTGCTTAAGAAATTGCTTATAGGCTTGCACAGACTGTCCATGATCTGCGGTTGCGATCCAAGCCACATAATCTTCGGGTTGCTGCTTTATTCTGACCACTGTTTTTTTAGGCTGCGGCAAAGGGTGGGTGTGCAGAGGAGTTGTTGGCTTGGGTGTTTGAGTACTACAAGCTGTGAGAGATAATAAAAGTAAACCTAAATAACGCTTCATAAATATGCTCTATCTTCACCCCAAAGGGGAAAACTGCTCATCATTAAATTGAACAAATGTTATATTATAACAATAATAAAATCCTTTAATTTCTGTTGCTAAATTTTAAAAATAAAAAAGGACGTATGAGATACGTCCTTTTTTAGCTACAACTTACTATCTTATTAAATATCTGCTTCTACAGCAGTTAAAGACTGCTCAGCCTTTAATTTTCGGCGTTTAAATTGATAAGCCACCATCAAACATAAGATCCAGCCAGGAATCATCATGACCGCAACACGCATATCTGGTGTTAAAGACATCACAATTAAAATGCCCAACATAAACACGATGCATAAATAGTTGCTAAATGGGTACATAAAGCTTGGGAACTTAGTGGTTTGACCTTGGCTTTGCATATATTTGCGGAATTTTAAATGTGTCCACGAAATTACCACCCAGTTAATCACAATGGCTGCAACCACGAGCATCATGAGCAAACCGAAAGCTTTTTCAGGGAAAATATAATTTAACAATACACATAAAATAGTCACCGCAGCAGAAAGGATCACTGCATTGGTTGGAATACCGCGTTTATTGATGTGTGCAAATGCTTTTGGTGCATTTCCTTGTTGCGCAAGGCCCAATAGCATACGGCTACTGCAATAACTCGTACCGTTATAAACTGAAACCGCAGCAGTCAAAATCACAAAGTTCAATAACGTTGCAATTCCTTGGCTATCTAAAGAAGCAAATACCATTACAAACGGACTGCCACCTTCTGCCATCTGGTTCCAAGGGAATAGCGAGAATAAAACCAAAAGTGTCGCAATATAGAAAATCAAAATACGGTAAATAATTTGATTTACAGCTTTAGGTAAAGTTTTATCAGGATCACGTGCTTCAGCCGCAGTAATACCGAAAAGCTCAATACCACCAAAAGCAAAAATAATGACCGCCATTGCCATGACTAAGCCTTCAACACCAAATGGGAAAAAGCCACCGAGTGCCCAAAGGTTAGAAATGCTTGCTTGTGGACCTGCTGTACCGGTTGCAAGTAAATATGAACCAAAACCAATCATTCCCACAATCGCCAAGATTTTGACAATAGAGAACCAAAATTCCATTTCGCCAAAAAACTTAACGTGTAGCAAATTAATGCCATTGATTAAGACAAAGAAGGTTAAAGCAGATGCCCACGTTGGGATTTGTGGCCACCAATATTGAATATAAAGACCAATTGCGCTTAGTTCTGCCATACAAACGAGGACATTGAGTACCCAGTAGTTCCATCCAGACATGAACCCTGCAAATGGTCCCCAATATTTGTAGGCAAAATGACTAAAAGACCCACTTACAGGCTCTTCAACCACCATTTCACCAAGCTGACGCATCATTAAAAAAGCAATAAATCCTGCAATTGCATAGCCAAGGATGACCGATGGACCTGCTAATTTAATCGATTGTGATATACCAAGAAAAAGCCCTGTACCAATCGCCCCACCCAATGCAATAAGTTGGATGTGCCGATTACTCAAACCATGTTTCAGGTTTCCTTGCTCTTGTGCTGACATATGATTATTCTCATCCTTGTCACGTAATTTTTTTCCAATAAATTACGTATATCATAAATTAAGCAAACTTTCATAGAGATTCATGAAAAAATAATTGCGTGACTTTTCTCATGACCGCGAATGAAAACAGAAAATACAAGAAATGACAATTATTATGATATGTGTAATTAAATTATGTATTGCGTAATTTTATGAATTCAGTATTATAGAGACATGAAGCAATTGGTTGTGCTCGGTCTATATCAAACTGATAAGACAAAAGATGATCTAAGCAAAGATTAAAAACTTATTGAGTAGCTCAGTCCTAGACCGAACTTTTATTTGTATAAGACCCGAGATAAAGACAAGGACGCGAAAATGGAACAAAAACTAAACTCTTTTATTGAAGTTTCACCTCAATCAGATTTCACTATTCATAATTTACCTTATGGTATTTTTAGTAAAACAGCCGATGGCGAGCGCCAAGTCGGTGTAGCTATTGGTGATTGGGTACTCGATCTCGCAGCTCTTGAAAAACACGGGCTTTTAAAACTTTCAGAACAAGACACATACTTTAATCAACCGACACTGAATAAATTTATCTCGTCTGGCAAAGCCAACTGGTCAAAAGTTCGTAAGACACTACAGTCTCTTCTCTCAGTTGAAAACTTAACACTTCAAGAAAATCAAGCATTACGCCAAGAGGTTTTAGTTAAGCAAGACAGCGTTACTTTGCATTTACCTCTTCAGGTGCCTGGTTATACCGATTTCTATTCTTCTAAAGAACATGCAACCAATGTAGGCTGTATGTTCCGCGACCCTAAAAATGCTTTACTGCCAAACTGGACTGAATTGCCTGTTGGTTACAACGGTCGTGCTAGCTCTGTTGTAGTTAGTGGCACTCAAGTGGTGCGTCCGTCTGGACAAATTAAACTTCCAAATGAAGAGCGCCCAGTTTTTTCTGCATCGCGTAAACTCGATTTTGAACTTGAAACAGCATTTGTTATTGGTAAACCAACGGCGCTTGGTCAACCGATCTCGATTGAAAATGCGTGGGACCATATTTTTGGAATGGTATTACTCAATGACTGGTCAGCACGTGATATCCAGCAATGGGAATATGTGCCTCTAGGTCCATTCAATTCAAAATCATTTGCCAGTGCCATCTCACCTTGGGTGGTAACACTTGAAGCACTTGAGCCATTTAAAGTTGAAGGTCCAAAACAAGAGCCTAAACCTTTAGCTTATTTACAAGAAAATATCGCCAACAGTTACGACATTAATTTGAGTGTTGAAATTCAAAGTCCGAAATCGGCACAAGCTGATGTGATTTGCAAAACCAATTTCAAATATATGTATTGGTCTATGTCTCAGCAGCTCACTCACCACACCATTGGCGGCTGTAACGTTCAGGTTGGTGACTTAATGGGTTCAGGTACGATTTCAGGTTCTACACCTGACGCTTATGGCAGCTTGCTTGAGCTTACTTGGAACACCACCAAGCCTCTAACACTTGCCAATGGCGAAACTCGTGGTTTCTTACAAGATGGCGATACACTCATCATGAAAGGCCACTGTGAGAAAAATGGTATTCGCATTGGCTTCGGTGAAGTTCGAAATACGGTTCTTCCTGCATTAACGTTCGACTTTGCAGAAACTTCGGAGCCAGACTATGAAGCTGTATAGTTACTTTCGTAGCTCTGCAGCCTACAGAGTACGAATTGGTCTAAACATTAAAGATTTAGCTTATGAGACTGTTCCAGTTCATCTGGTAAAAAATGAACAGCAAAGCGAAGACTATTTAAAGTTAAACCGTAGTGCTCTGGTTCCGACTTTAATTGACGGCGATTTAACCTTGTCTCAATCGTTAAGTATTTTGGAATATCTGGATGAGCAATATCCAGAAACCAAACTACTTCCAAGCGATGTGCAAGAGAGAGCCAAAATTCGTGCTTTTTCCCAAGCAATCGCTTGCGATATTCACCCGTTAAACAACTTACGCGTACTGAAATATTTAAAAAATGACTTAAATGTTTCGGACGAACAAAAAAATTATTGGTATCAGCACTGGATTATTGAAGGCTTTCAAAATCTCGAACAGTTAATTCAAGATTCAAATGGACAATTTTGCTTTGGACACGAAGCCACAATTGCCGATTGCTGTCTGATTCCACAGGTTTACAACGCGAAACGCTTCAAGATTGATTTATCTGCGTTTCCAAAAATTGAATCGATTTATCACCATTGTTTGTCTATCCCAGCCTTCTATAACGCGGCGCCAGAACAACAACCAGATTGGGAATAGTAAAAAGGAGTTTTAATATGACATTTGCCATTAAAAAAATACATCACGTTGCATATCGTTGTAAGGATGCGAAAGAAACTGTTGAGTGGTATAAAAAAATGCTCAACATGGACTTCATTTTAGCTTTTGCTGAAGACCATGTGCCTTCAACTAAAGCCTTTGACCCTTACATGCATTTATTCTTAGATGCAGGACAAGGCAACGTTTTGGCTTTCTTTGAATTGCCAACTCAACCAGACATGGGCCGAGACGAAAATACCCCGCAATGGGTACAACATATTGCTTTTGAAGTTGAAGACTTAAATGCTTTGATGGCTGCGAAGCAACATTTAGAAGAAAATGGCGTGAAAGTTTTGGGCGTAACCAATCATGGCATTTTCCACTCAATTTATTTCTTTGACCCAAATGGCCATCGTTTAGAACTGACTTATAACGATGTACATGCTGAAGAAAAAATTGCAAAAATTACTGAAGAAATGAAAGCTGAAATGCTAGAGGAATGGAGCAAAACTAAACGCGCTCCGCACCACACTCATTTCTTACATGAAGCAGAGTTAGGAACCTAATTTAAAAAGAGCAAACTAAAAAGTCGGCATTGATTAGAATTGTTTGAATGAACGGTTCTATATCAATGCCGATTTATATTATTTAAAACTGCTAAATTTTTAGAAAATCGCGCTATAAATGAGAGTGCCGTGACTTTAGAAAATTGTTGATTATTAAACATGCCAATTTCGCTAATAGAAAAAGGTGATTTCTATTTCTCACTAGGCTCAGGCATGATGTAAATCGCAGCAATTTCAATTTATGTTTTGAACAGCGTTGTTTAACAGCTGAAGTAACTTTATTAAGGGTATTTAAATGATTGAAGAAAAAGTATCTGGGGGGGTTCAATCACTTGAAGTCGGTTTATCTGTACTAAACGCCCTTTTAGAGCACAATCAACCTATTATTCTCAAAGATCTGTCGAGTAAGCTAGAAATGCATCCTGCCAAGGTACATCGCTATCTGGTCAGCCTTATTCGCATGGAATATGCAAAACAACTTGATGATGGGCAATATGCTTTGGGTGATCAGGCGTGGCGCTTAGGTCTAAACTGTGTTCAACATAGCGACACCCTACAACTGGTACAGCATTTAATTTACGACCTACAAAACAAAATTGGTTGCGGCATACAAATTAGTAAATGGTCGCCTAAAGGCCCTGTAGTTGTTCAATCGATTGAATCAAACCACCCTATTTCGATCGTTACTAAAGTCGGCTCAATTATGCCTTTAGTCAACTCTGCTGCGGGACGTTTATTTGCTTCTTATCTTCCAGAGCATTTTGTTCGCCCCTTAATGGAAACAGAATGGCAAAAGCATCAAGAGCTTGGTCTAAACATTGCACCGCAAAACTGGGAAGCGTTTACAGAGCTTAAAGAAACCATCCGCCAGCAAGAAATGTCGGCAGCAAAAGGTGATTTACTGACAGGAATTAATGCCGTGGGCTTACCTGTGTTTAACTCAAATCGAAGCATTGAATTTTGTATTGTCGCATTGGATAGCGAAATGTTTTTACCAGTCGACCCTCACAGTAAAACGATTGAAATCTTAAAAAATGAAGTGAAGCTTATTAATCAATATATTAAAAGCCGCTAATCAATAGCCATAAAAAAAACCAAGAGATCAAACTCTTGGTTTTTTTAGATCAGGAATAAAGTTTAGCTTATTTAGTTTCTAAAACACCACGGCGAATCTGGTCACGTTCAATCGACTCAAATAACGCCTTGAAGTTACCTTCACCAAAACCATCATCATCTTTACGTTGAATGAATTCAAAGAAAACTGGACCAATCATATTTTCAGAGAAAATTTGCAATAACAATTTCTTCTGACCATCTTTAGTATTGCCGTCTAACAAAATACCACGCTGTTTTAACTCGTCAGTCGGCTCACCATGCTCAGGTAAACGCTCTGGCAGCATTTCATAATACGTATTTGGCGGCGGTGTCATAAATTTCAGACCAAGGCCTTTTAACTTATCCCAAGTCGAAATTAAGTCATCACAAATAAACGCGATATGTTGAATACCTTCGCCATTAAAATCAGACAAGAACTCTGCAATTTGGCCGTTTCCTTTGTCTGAATCTTCGTTTAACGGGATACGGATCATGCCGTCTGGGGCTGTTAATGCTTTAGACGTTAAGCCTGTATATTCGCCCTTAATATCAAAGTAGCGAATTTCTTGGAAGTTAAAGATTTTTTCATAGAAGTTTGCCCAATACTCCATACGGCCTTTGTAGACATTATGAGTTAAATGGTCAATCTCGTTTAAACCTGCCCCTACTGGATGTCTTTTCGCATCATCAAAGAAGACAAAGTCATTTTCATAGATATCACGATCAACTAAAAAGATTGGCATGCCACCAATACCTTTAATTGCCGGAATGTTGAGCTCCATTGGGCCAACTTTTGAATACATTGGTTCAGCACCAAGCTCTACTGCTTTTTGGAAAGCTTTGGCTGCATCACGTGTTTTGAAACCCATCGCACAAGCAGATGGACCATGTTCATTAAAGAAGAATGAAGCATAAGATTCTGGCTGATAATTCAGGATAATATTGATATTTCCTTGACGCCATAAGTACGCTTCTTTCGATTTATGCTTGGCTACTTTTGAAAAGCCGATTGTTTCAAAAATTGGATCTAATTCATTTTCTTTTGAAACAAACTCAATAAATGCAAAACCGCATAATTCTAATGGGTTCTCTAAAATATCCATCTAGTTTCCCTCTGGTGATTACCTGTTCCGTTTATCTCTATTGCTGATGAACTCAGCTCCTTTCTCTATAGAATACGTAATCATTGGGTGAGTCTTTGAACCGTCAAAATGCCTTAACCCAACGCATCCTATGAGAAAAAAACGAATCATTAAAACGAAGATATGATGAGCACGAAGCCTTTGATGATTAATTCCCGTTCCATGTGGTGTTTGTTTTCCATACACACTGTCCTTTGTTATCTAAAAGTACGATTGAGATTTTTCAATAAATCTTTAAAAATCGTCTTTTCCTAAAAATCATTTATAGATTTATGGAGACCAACATCCTTGTTGGATCTCCATTGGCCATTTACCTTGAATTAGATCCTACTAAAAACAATTAAATTATGCAATACATAACTTGATTATGAATTACATAATTTTGGTAATATTAAATTAAGTAATTTTAAAATTAATGGTCAGTTTTCAAATTTTGTTTATGATTTCTACAATAAGCCCCGCCATCCATTTGATTTAGGAAAACTTATGATCTTAGTCAGCGCCTGTTTAACTGGTGAACCTGTTCGATATGATGGTAAATCTTGTCCAAATACTTTACTTAAGCAGCTGCTACTCAATAAAAAAGCCCAATCATTATGCCCAGAGTTATTAGGAGGTTTTAGTACTCCTCGCTTACCCGCAGAAATTGTGGGAGGAACAGGTCAAGATGTGCTTAATGGCAAAGCCATAATTACCGATTCATCTGGTTTAGATGTAACAGACTTATATTTAAAAGGAGCTTACCGCACTTTAGAAATTGCACAGCAAATAAAAGCGAGCTGTGTGGTTTTAAAAGAAAATAGCCCTTCTTGTGGTAGTCAAAAAATTTATAACGGAACTTTTCAAGGTGAAAAAATTATTGGAACTGGAATCACCACGGCACTATTGCAGTGCCATGGCTTTGAAGTGATTTCTGAAAACGAAATTGAAGATTGGTTAACAACCCATCCTCTTTAGTGAATTAGTCAGCTTGTACTTGAATGGATTTGTCTACCTCTGTACGACTTGCCCAATAAGTCGCCAGTGCAGGCCCAGAAATATTGTGCCAAAGACTGAAAATCGCGCTTGGTACTGCTGTAATTGGAGAAGCAGCAAAATGTACTGCTGCAAGTGCCACACCTAAACCTGAGTTTTGCATCCCTACTTCTACAGCAATTGCCTTACTGTCTGCATAAGGTAATTTAAAGAATCGCGCTGCTGCAAAACCTAATAAATATCCAAATCCATTATGTAAGATCACCACAGCTAAAATGAGCAAACCCGACTGTAGAATAGCCGCTTTGCTTCCACCAATAATGGCGGCCACAATCGCGACAATTGCAATAACGGAAACTAACGGCATGACTTGAATATAGGATTCGACCTGACGCTTGAGCCACGTTCTTAAAATTAGACCAACGACAATAGGAAGCAGGACCACCTGCAAAATTGAAATAAACATCGAAGCTGCATCAATCTTTAACCATTGACTCGCGAGCAAATAAAAAATCGCTGGTGTTAACACGGGCGCTAAAAGCGTTGATACTGATGTACAGGCCACCGATAAAGCCACATTGCCTTTGGCCATGTAGGTAATCACATTTGAAGCAGTTCCACCTGGGCAACACCCCACTAAAATAACCCCAACGGCGATTTCAGGCGGTAAGTTAAATAATTTACATAGAACATATGCTAAACCGGGCATCACCACAAACTGGGCAACCACTCCAATCAACACAGCTTTAGGGCTTTGTAATACCCCTTTAAAGTCGTCTACAGTCATGGTCATTCCCATGCCGAGCATAATAATGCCCAAAATCCATGGAATGTACGCTTTGAGCCAGACAAAAAACTCAGGCTGCCATAGCGCTAGTGCTGCAAAAACTATCACCCATAGGGCAAACGTTTTTTGAATAAATTGGGTAAAGCACAGTAATGCAGACATACTTTCTATCCCTAAAAATTAAAATACTAGACCAGATAGACTTAGTGCCCACTCAACAGATCAGTCGATTGAATGCGAACAACACCTTGTTGCTGCATGGTTTGCCACGCGTGCTCTAACGAGCCATTCAGATCAATCCCTTTACAAGCATCTTCAACCACTAAAGTTTTAAAACCTTGTTTAACTGCATCCAAGGCAGTCCATGCCACGCAAAAGTCCGTGGCGATTCCGACTACATAAACCGTATCAATGCCGCGCTCTTTTAAATAACCCGTTAAACCCGTCATTGTGGCATGGTCTGCTTCCATAAAAGCCGAATAACTATCAATATGAGCATGAAAGCCCTTTCGAATAATCAGTTGAGCTTTCGGAATATTTAAATTCGGATGGAACTCGGCATCTTTGGTGCCTTGTACACAATGCTTAAGCCAAAGCACTTGTGGTCCATAGTCGAGTTCAATGGTTTCAAATGGCTGCTTGCCCGAATGGTTTTGTGCAAAAGAGATATGATTATCGGGATGCCAATCCTGTGTCAGAACAATATTTTCAAAACAATCAGCAAGTTGGTTAATCGTTGGAATAATTATATCGGCATCGGCAACTGCTAAATTTCCACCCGGTGTAAAACCATTTTGTACATCAACTACGATTAAAACCGCATTTTGTGGTTGTATATTCATATTCATGTCATCTTCAATCCCAACCGGGAAAATTGCATTCTATCTTGCCATAAAAAAAGCCCATATTAAGTAAGGCTCAGTCGAATCAAGCTGTATTGTTATATTTACGCCCCTTCTCACCCCTGCAATACCAACACATCCTATCTTTTCCTCAAGTTTACATCGCGATTATCCGTTAGGCGTATTGTTCTTATGCGTCTGATCAGTCATAATTTGCATAATTGTCATTCAACAATCTGTTATTGTTAGAACTGGACAATCAAAATACTGCAACCATCCCACATTTTGTTTTTCTTACCTCAGATTCGGATGGATAAATAGGATATTTTTAAAAATGACTCAGCAAGCACAGACCATTCAAGGCTCAATCGTCGCAATCGTCACACCTATGTTGAAAGACGGCGGTGTAGATTGGAAGGGTCTTGAGAAGCTGGTTGAGTGGCACATAGAACAAGGTACAAACAGTATTGTAGCCGTCGGTACAACCGGCGAAGCCTCAACATTGAGCATGGAAGAGCACACACAGGTTATTAAAGAAATTATTCGTGTAGCCAATAAACGTATTCCAATTATTGCCGGTACTGGTGCAAACTCAACCCGTGAAGCAATCGAATTAACTAAAGCGGCTAAAGATCTTGGCGCAGATGCAGCCCTACTTGTTACGCCATATTATAATAAGCCAACTCAAGAAGGCCTCTACCAACACTATAAAGCGATTGCTGAAGCCGTAGAACTACCACTTATTCTTTATAACGTACCAGGCCGTACTGGTGTAGATCTTGCAAACGATACAGCTGTACGTTTGGCAGAGATCCCTAATATTGTCGGTATTAAAGATGCGACAGGTGACGTACCTCGTGGTAAAGCTTTAATCGAAGCTTTAAACGGTAAGATGGCTGTATATTCAGGTGATGATGATACTGCTTGGGAACTTATGCTTCTTGGTGCAGACGGTAATATCTCTGTTACAGCAAATATTGCACCTAAAGCAATGAGTGAAGTATGTGCTGTTGCAATTGCCAAAGATGAACAACAAGCGAAGACGATTAACAATAAGATTGCAAATTTACACAATATTCTATTTTGCGAATCAAACCCAATTCCTGTGAAATGGGCACTACATGAGATGGGACTGATTGATACTGGTATTCGTTTACCACTCACTCCTCTCGCTGAGCAATATCGCGAACCTCTCCGCAATGCCCTAAAAGATGCGGGAATTATTTAATAAGAGCAATTTATGATGCAATTACGTCTTGGTTTAGTCCTTGCAGTTTCAGCCTTAAGTTTAGCTGGTTGTAGTCGCTTCGCAATTAATAATCATTCTTTAGATTATAGAAATGCCAAGCAACTTGCCCCGCTTGAGTATCCTGCCGACGCAACTGTACGACCAGTGACGCCTTTGTACCCTGCACCAACTGTTGACCAGCTCGCTATCGAGCACGCGCCGAAGTTCGAAAACCAGCGTGGTAACCGTTTTGCACTGCCACGTCCTGAACAAACACAGGGGGGCAATGCAACAGCAGATGCATCTGCTCAATCGGGTGCCGCGCTTGGTCGTCCGCAACTTGTGACCGACGGTAATAAAAACCCATTATTAAAAATTGATGGGAATACGACCGAGATCTGGCAATACACCAAAGCGACTTTAAGCACTTTGAATTACAACATCATCGCTCAAGGCAGCAACCAAGCGACGATTAAAGTAAATGACAAAACTTATCTGCTTAAACTCACTGGTGTGGGTTCAAGTCATACTCTTGCTCTATTTAATGTAGACAACACTTTTGCAAGCCCAGATGTGGCCGCTGAAGTGTTAAACCAGATTTACCAAAATTGGCCAGCCTAGTCGTTTACTAGGCATTTTTTTTAAAAGGTTCCCTCATGTTAAAACAAACCTTGCTCTATACTGGTAAAGCAAAATCTGTATATGAAACAGACAATGCCGACCATCTGATTTTAGTCTTTCGTGATGATGCCTCTGCGTTCAACGGCGAAAAAATCGAACAACTAGATCGTAAAGGCAAGGTGAACAACCTTTTTAACGCCTTCATCATGGAAAAACTTGCTGCTGCAGGTATTGAAACGCATTTTGAAAAATTGCTTTCTCCAACTGAAGTGCTTGTTAAAAAACTTCAAATGATTCCTGTTGAATGTGTAATTCGTAACTACGCAGCTGGTTCTCTATGCCGTCGCTTAGGTGTAGAAGAAGGTAAAGAATTAACTCCTCCTACATTTGAATTGTTCTATAAAGATGACGGTCTAGGCGACCCAATGGTTAACGAATCTCAAGCGATTGCTTTAGGTTGGGCAACTGCTGAACAATTAGAACAAATGAAAGTGTTAACTTACCAAGTAAATGATGTATTAAAAGCATTATTTGCTGAAGGCAACATGATCTTGGTGGACTTCAAGCTTGAATTCGGTGTTTTCCATGACCGTATCGTGCTTGGTGATGAATTCTCTCCAGACGGCTGCCGTCTATGGGATAAAGACTCTAAGAAGAAACTCGACAAAGACCGTTTCCGTCAAGGTTTAGGCGGTGTTGTTGAAGCTTATGAAGAAGTTGCTGCTCGTTTAGGCGTAGATTTATCTGCTCTCTAATCGTTCAAACTTCACGAAAACCCGGGCTTTAGCCCGGTTTTTTTATATTTAATTACTTTAGATATTAAAAAGTAGACAGATTTGTCTATTAAAGTAAATTATCACTTGCACAAACTCAATTTAAAACACTAAAATCTAAAAAAACATTAAGCACTTCACAATAATTAAATTTCAAAACTAGGGTAAAGCTATGGAAATATCTAAGCTTGAAAAGAGATTAATGAATCATTCAGTCCATTTTGGTGAAAATCCTTTGGTCTTATTAACCAACTTTAGCAGTTCCGCCTTAAAACAAGGCTGGAGTCAGGCAGAAGTCGAATCTGTTATTTCTAAAGCCTCTAAAGGTGACTACATGGCACTGATCCGCACGTTAAGGGCTTATACATTTCTTTAATCTTATTGTTGATGATCTGCTGCCACTTCACATTCAATTTATAAAAAGACACATAAAGCTGTTAGGAATCGACTGGATTTATCCCAAGTACTGCCTTATCAATGAATAAAAATAAGAAATAAAAAATATTTATTCAGTGAGGAGTAAAGCTGATGGATCATGAAATAGAGGAAAAAAAGGTCGAGAAAACCTTAAGCTGGCGTGAAAAAATGGCAGTTGAAGAACATGAAAAACTGTCACCCCGTTTGGTCTATGAAATTATCCGCCGTGATGGTGCCGAAGAGCTGGATCGTCCGACAGCTGCACTGATCTTTTCAGGGATTGCTGCGGGTTTGGTCATCAGTTTTTCATTTATATTTAAAGCGATTATTGCCTCTTATCTCCCAACTGATGCGATCTGGACCGATTTAATCACCAATGTCGGTTACACCATTGGGTTCCTGATCGCAATTTTGGGTCACATGCAACTCTTTACCGAGAATACCATCACCACTGTTGTACCTTTATTTAAGCCTTTTACCTTCGATAAATTACAAGCAGTAGGCCGCTTATGGGGGATTGTGATTCTATGCAATATCATTGGGACAGCTTTGGCGAGTTTATTTTTCTTAACTACTCACCTGTTTACTGCAGATATCGACAAGGCACTAGATGAACTCGCCCATCATGTGGGCTCCTTTTCTGCAACCCAGAATATGCTCAAAGGTATTATGTCAGGGCTGTTAATTGCAGCTTTGGTTTGGATGTTGCCCTCTGTTAGCAATAAATTTCTTGTAATCTTTTTCATGACGTATCTGATAGGACTGGGTGACTTTACCCATGTAGTGGTTGGTTCTACAGAAATGTCCTACCTGGTCTGGCAAGGAGATGCTTCCATTAATGACTATCTATTTACTTTCCTGATCCCGACCACCATTGGCAATATTATTGGTGGCACAGGCGTGTTTACACTACTGATTTATGGTCAGGTGACTGAAGAACTGGAATAGCAGAAACAAACTATTGTTCCTGCTGCCATCTGCGTTGCTGTAAGCGCTCACCTTCAACCTCACGCTTGTTTCTTGCAGATTCATAGAGTTTGGTTCCCCTTAACTCAGGTGGCAAATAGTCTTGCAACACAAAGTGCTCAGGATAATCATGAGGATAGAGGTAATTAATCCCATAGCCTTGCTGTTTCATCAGCTTGGTTGGTGCGTTTCTCAAATGCAAAGGCACAGGTAAATTTGCCGTTTTTTCAGCAAGTTCCAAAGCCTTATTAATTGCTAAATAAGTGCTATTACTTTTTGCACTCGTTGCTAAATAAACCGCGGTTTGGCCTAAAATAATTCGAGCCTCAGGCATTCCCACTGCTTGTACAGAGCGGAAACACTCACCTGCAAGCAATAGCGCATTTGGGTTAGAGTTTCCGATGTCTTCTGAGGCTGCAATCAGCATACGTCTTGCAATAAAAACCGGATCTTCTCCACCTTTGAGCATACGTGCCATCCAATACAGGGTTGCATCTGGATCGCTACCCCGAATTGATTTAATAAAGGCTGAAACCAAGTCGTAATGCTGCTCACCCGATTTGTCATAACGCGCAATATTTTGCTGAGCGACTTTCACCACAACCGCATTGGTAATCGTATTTTCAACTTCTGGCTCAAATGTACTTGCAATCAGATCTAGTAAATTAAGCGCTTTACGAGCGTCGCCTGCTGCAAACTGAATGAGTGCATCGTACTCTTCAACATGAATGTAACGCTCTTTTAAGAATTTATCGGCTTGAAGAGCATTATTGAGGAGTGTCTGAATTGCTTCACTATCTAAACTATTTAGAGTGTAGACCTGACAACGAGATAAAAGCGCACTGTTCACCTCAAAAGATGGGTTTTCAGTCGTCGCGCCAATTAAGGTAATTTTGCCTTTTTCAACTGCACCCAATAAAGCATCTTGCTGTGATTTATTAAATCGGTGAATTTCATCAATAAAAACCACAGGTGTCAGTAAATCACCACTTTCTGCAATTATTTCACGTAATTCTTTTACGCCCGTATTCAGCGCAGATAAGCTCACAAATGGGCGATCTATCGCTTGAGCCAAAAGCAAAGCGATTGTTGTTTTACCAACGCCTGGTGGTCCCCAAAAAATAATAGAAGGCAAATGCCCCTGATCGATCATTTGACGTAAGGGCGCATGCTCACCTAATAAATGATCTTGCCCAATAATTTCAGACAAGTCTCTCGGGCGTAGGCGTTCAGGAAGTGGAATATGGGTGTCTGACATCTCAAATGGCTTTATCGTCTTTTCACTATAGTCTATTGTGTCTCACGGAAATCTACAATTTGAATCTATGAGACACGTTCTTTAAATCATAAGGAGCTGCTAGTCATCTCAGCATGTTCTCCTTTTATTGTTATATAACGGAGATCATTAAAAAATTTACGATAAAATATTACTTTATAATACGTTGTAATTAAAAATGCCCATCACGAGCATATTAACGCACCCATCGTACGACATAATCTTCTAGATCATCTTCATGGACATCAACTTCAGAAAGACAACGTCCAGCAACTGACTTTTTCGCCTTAACAACGCTTTGTCTCAAACCTGTATTTAAATAATGCCAAGAAGGTAGATTTTTACCTTCATTCAAACGTCTATAAGCACAGCTCGATGGTAACCAATGAATGGTTTTTAAGCTTTCTGGCGTCAGTTGCAAACAGTCAGGCACTTGCTGCTGACGATTTGGATAGTCGGTACAACACCCTGTATCACAATCGAGTAACTTACAGGCCACTTTGGTATAAGCCACTTCATGAGTATCTTCATCTTCAAGCTTGACCAGACAGCACAAACCACACCCATCGCATAAAGCTTCCCACTCAATTTGAGTGAGTTGCTCTAATGGATAGTTTTTCCAGAAGAGTGGTCGAAGTGAGGTCTCGGTAGACATAATTTTTTAACAGCTAATGAGATGAAACAGTGGTTAAGTATAGCATTGAAGTGATCTTTACGAAAAAAGAAGCTGTATTCCTAACATCACAAAATGATTGTTTAATATACATTTCAACCACATAAACGACACATTCGGTGCAAAAAACACGCTATATAGTAAAACGACAATGAAAAAATAAGGAGAACAGCATATGTTCCGTTGGGCTATAATTTTTGCAGTGATTGCACTCATTGCCAGTCTATTAGGGTTTGGTGGTGTTGCAGGGTTATCTAAAGACTTTGCCGTGATTTTATTAGTTGTGGCTGTAATTCTTGCTGTAATTGGGTTCATTTCCCGAGGCAGAACATAACTTAATCATGATCACCTAAAAAGAAGGAACTCGTTTCCTTCTTTTTTATTGCGTGAAGCTTTATATCTTCTTTTAATGTAGATTCTTACATAGTTATTTATATTACTTTTATCTTTTTATGCTTTAATCAAGCGTGTTTAAATCTCTTTAAATTTCAGGATTAAGTTCATGAGTACAGCAATTAAAACCCGTGAAATTCAATATACTGCACCAGACGGCAGCCATTTAATTGGTTACTTTGCGGCTCCAGATAGTGAAACACCTGTTGCGGGTGTAATTGTTGGTCCTGAGTGGTGGGGGCGTAACGAATATACGCAGCAACGTGCACGTGAGCTTGCTGAACATGGCTATGCTGCACTTGCAATTGATATGTATGGCGATAAAAAAGTGACCACGACTGCAGCTCAAGCCTATGAATGGATGATGCAGACCTTTGAAAATTTAGACACAGTTACTGATCGTGCCAATGCAGCGCTTCAAACTCTAGCAGCCCAACCAGAAGTAAACAGTGAAAAACTTGCCGCTGTTGGCTTTTGCTATGGCGGTAAAGTCGTGTTGGACCTTGCTCGATCAGGGGCACCACTTAAAGCAATTGCAACATTCCATGGCACATTAACTCCGAAAGCACCTGCTCAAAAAGGCAACATTCAAGGCGAGATTTTAGTTCTACATGGTGAACTAGACAGCATGGTCACCTTAGAAGATGTTGCTAATTTTGAAAAAGAGATGCAAGCTGCTGAGGTTAAATACGAAGTAGTGGTTTTAAAAAATGCTAAACATGGCTTTAGTAACCCGCTTGCAGATGAAAGAGCTAAAGCGAACGGTGTGGACCTTGGCTATAACAGCGAAGCGGAAAAACAAGGCCTTGCTAAAATGTACACTTTGTTAGATCGTACTTTAAAATAAAAGAAGCAAATTTGGAGCAAATGTTTTTTTCGCATTTGCTCCCTTAAATGTTTATGACTTTGCAATATTTTTACTGTATTTTTTAAACCATACTTCAATAACTATACTCCCGTTGAGCTAGAGCAAAGCCTAGTCTTATTTCCCGCACTCGGGGTTTAATGGAATAATATGAGAGGATACAACAATGACTGACAAGAAATGTCCATATTGCGAATTTGATGAATATGACATCATTGATAAAAATGAATTTGCTGTAATTTTACCTGATTCTAATCCGCTATCTAAAGGCCACTGTGTGGTAACACCACTACGCCATGTTCGTTCTTTTTTTGACATTACTTCTAAAGAACACCAAGGCCTACTTACACTTCTTGAAATTGCTCGTCACGAAACACAGCTTCGACATCAACCCACTGGTTTTCATATTAGCTTCAATGATGGTGAAGTGTTCGGACAAAGCTCAGATCATTTCCACATTCATGTCATCCCTTACTATAAAAACCAACCGTTGAAACTTGATCAACGTTGGGGCGTAAAAGAGAACTAATCCTTTTTATGCATGAAACAGAGATTACTCGTTTTAAAGTAATCTCTGTTTTAAGATGTCCTCATTCTTCGCCTGCTTTAAACAAAATTTACCCGCAAATTTCAGCTATAATTTAGCCCTCACTTTTCTTCTATAGCTGTTCATGCCTGAATTTTCTTTTTCTGATGCCCTCTTAAACTGGTTCGATCAACATGGTCGTCATGATTTGCCTTGGCAAGTTGCAGATGATCCGTACAAAGTTTGGGTTTCTGAAATTATGCTACAACAGACTCAGGTGAAAACGGTTCTGCAATATTTTGACCGCTTTATGGAGCGCTTCCCCACTGTAGAGACGTTAGGTCATGCAACTTGGGATGAAGTAGCGCCTTACTGGGCAGGTCTTGGCTATTATGCTCGTGCGCGCAATTTGCATAAAGCAGCTGGTCTTGTTACTCAGCAGGGCAAGCTTCCTGAAACACTAGAAGAATGGATTGCACTACCTGGCATTGGTCCCTCTACCGCAGGTGCACTCATGTCTTTAGGTTTACGTCAGTATGGTGTCATTATGGATGGCAACGTAAAACGCGTCTTAGCCCGTTTCTTTGCCATTGAAGATGACTTAAGCAAACCACAGCACGAACGTGAAATGTGGAAACTCGCTGAAAAGCTTTGCCCTACCCATCGTAACCATGACTACACTCAGGCCATTATGGATTTGGGCGCAACCATCTGTACGCCAAAAAAACCGCTGTGTTTATATTGCCCAATGCAAGAACATTGCCAAGCTTACCAGCAAGGTTTAGAACAAGAATTACCTTTTAAGAAACCGAAAAAAACACCTCCTGTTAGAACCGCAGATGTTCTTATCATTCAATGCGAAGACGAATGGTTTTGGCAACAACGACAAGCTCATGGTCTATGGGGCGGTTTAATCTGTTTACCTATTTTAGAAAATGAACATGAGCGACTAAGCCTAAGTCAGCAATTTAAACTGCAACCTCAACCACAGACCGTTCAAATTAGTCATAGCTTCACTCACTTTACATGGCTACTTAATGCTCACACGTTCCACGTGGAACCTGACCAAAAAGAGCATCTAGCAATTGAACTTGAAGGCCAATGGCTGAGTCCAGAACAAGCCATTGCCAAAGGTGTACCAACCGCTATGAAAAAATTGATCTCGACAAGCCGTTCGTGACATAGTGAGCAAAATAGATTTGATATGGGTTTACAGGGAGTATTTTGTGCGACGTTTTGTTTCTCATTTCTCACTTGGTTTTCTGATTATTCTATTGGCGGCCTGTGCCAGTGCGCCTAAAAAACCTGCCCCTCTTCCACCCGCTCAAGTCATCAAGCTCAAAAGCATGCAGCTTCCAAATCGACTGCCTGTACCAGTAAAAGGTGTCGATCGAGATGAGTTAAAAGACACGTGGGGAGCTGCTCGCAGTCAGGGTCGTAGTCACGAAGGAATTGATATTTTGGCTCCACGTGGAACCAAAGTGTACAGTGCAACCGAAGGACTCGTTGCCGATCTTCGCAATAACAACTTAGGTGGCAAAGTCATCTGGATTTTAGGCCCAGCGGGAACATGGCATTATTATGCCCACCTTGATGGTCACAAACGTGGCCTGAGTGTGGGTGACTATGTCAAAAAAGGCGATCTAATTGGCTATGTCGGCAATACAGGCAATGCACGTTATACTTCACCTCATCTTCATTATGGTCTTTACCTAGATGGTAAAGGACGTGGTGCTGTTAATCCTTATTCATATTTACGCTAGGAACATTTTATGTCGGAAGCGCTGATCAATCGCTTAGTAGAGTTTGCCGAGTCTGGCAACCAGCAAAAGATCATTTTAAATGGCAATAGCTATCAAGGCTGGATCATGGAAATCAGCGATGATGCCCTGCTAATCAGTACCGGTTTTTCAGATAAAGTTGGTAAAGACTTTTGGCTAAAGTTTGAAGACTTAACTCAAGCTGAACTGTATTATTGGGATACTCGCCCAAATGAATGGGTGCTGTTTAAACTTTAAAATTCTAAGATAAATATAAGGAGCATCATCATGAAAACTCAACGCTGCGGATGGTGTTCCGACGATCCACTCTATATTGCCTACCATGATGAAGAATGGGGCAAACCGGAACATGACGAAGCACGTTTATTTGAAATGCTCTGTCTTGAAGGTCAGCAAGCTGGTTTATCTTGGATTACCGTACTAAAAAAAAGAGAAAGCTACCGTCAGCACTTTTTTAATCATCCGATTGCAGAAATTGCTTCATTCACAGATGATTTTTTAGAATTAAAATTATCCGATGCAGGCTTAATTCGCCACTTAGGCAAACTCAAAGCTATTCGTGATAATGCAATTGCTTGGCAAGCGCTCAAAGCGCAAGTCGGTGACGTTCCTAAATGGCTTTGGCAGTTTGTAGATGCAGCTCCACAACACAATGATGTTGTAGATTATCGTAAGGCTCCTGCACAAACTGAACTCAGCGTAAAACTTTCCAAGACTCTTAAAAAGAATGGCTTCAAATTTGTCGGCCCAACCACCTGTTATGCTTTTATGCAAGCAGTAGGCATGGTCGATGATCATGAAAACGATTGTCAATTTAAAGCTTCATAATCCACTCGAACGGTTCAAATCCGCTTAAGGAGTTTCCGATGAGCAATAATACGATTCAGGCTTATGCCGCAATGCAAGCAGGTGAAAAACTGGTTCCCTACCAATTTGATGCAGGTGAATTACAACCGCATCAAGTTGAGGTAAAAGTTGAATACTGTGGTTTATGTCATTCTGATATTTCTGTGTTAAACAATGAATGGCGTTCAACTGTGTACCCTGTGATTGCGGGCCATGAAATTATTGGACGAATTGTTGCTTTGGGTTCAGAAGCCAAAGGTCTACAAATCGGGCAACGTGTCGGCATTGGCTGGACGGCTGAAAGCTGCCAAGCCTGTGATGAATGTATTGGTGGTCAGCAAGTACTTTGTACAGGCAGAAGTGTTGCAACAATCGTGGGGCATGCTGGTGGTTTTGCCGATAAAGTCCGTGCAGGCTGGCAGTGGGCTATTCCCCTCCCTGACGATTTAGACGCTGAAAGTGCTGGTCCTTTACTTTGTGGCGGAATTACCGTTTTTGACCCACTACTCAAACATAAAATTCAAGCAACACATCATGTCGGTGTGATTGGCATTGGTGGCTTAGGCCACATAGCCATTAAACTTCTCAAAGCTTGGGGCTGTGAGATCACTGCATTTAGTTCCAACCCTGATAAAACAGAGGAACTTAAAGCAATGGGAGCAGATCATGTCGTGAATAGCCGCGATACAGACGCGGTAACAGCACAAAAAGGGAAATTTGATTTATTGCTCAGCACAGTAAACGTGACCTTAAACTGGCGTGCTTTCATTTCTACACTAGCACCAAATGGTTCGTTGCACTTCTTGGGGCTGACTCTTGAACCTGTTCCTGTTTCTGTAGGTTCACTTATTAGTGGTGCTAAGTCAGTGACAGGCTCACCTACGGGTTCACCAGCTGCACTGCGTCAACTTTTGAAGTTTGCTGCACGCAAAAAAATTGCGCCTCAAATTGAACTATTTCCCATGTCACAGCTGAATGAGGCAATTGAACGTTTACACTCAGGTCAGGCACGCTACCGCATTGTGTTGAAAGCAGACTTCGCAGAATAAAACTAACTCACAATTTTCATCTGTTGTCGTGACCAGTCCGCCAAGTCACTAATTGCTTGGCGGACATCTGCTGTTAATTCATGACCCGCATTTAAACGAATGAAGTGCCGATATCGTTCATCCTCACCAAAAACATGGCCTGGTACCACGGTAATTCCTTGAGCTTTCGCAGTGTAATACAGCGCTAAGGTATCTACTTCTTTTGGTAACTGTATCCAGAGTGCATAGCCGCCTTCGGGCTGGCTTAACGCAATTGGAAGGCCGTCAAAGGCTCTTAAAATACAACTGCGATATTGCTCGACCTGTCGCATTAGATTTGGTCGTAGCTGCTCTAAATGCTCTCGATAACCACGGCTATAAATAAAATCAGCTAAGCCTAATTGTAGTGGTGTATTTACACCAATATTACTTGCCAGTAGCTCTAGTTTTAAATGCTGTAGCTTTGAACTTAAACAGAACCACCCTACCCGATATGCACTCGACAGCGACTTAGAAACTGATCCACACCAAATGACATAGCCTTCGCGATCCCAATAGCGAATCGGTAGCGGGCGTTCATTGCTGTAACCACATTCACCAAAAATATCGTCTTCAATAATAAAGCACTGATACTTTGCAGCTAATTCAGCAATCTTTTGTTTTTCCGCATTACTTAAACAATATCCTAAAGGATTTTGATAGTTGGCTGTCATCAGGCAAACCTTTGCCAAACCCTGCTGCATCAATGATTCTAAACGTTCAAGATCAATGCCTCGATGATGCGCTGGAATTTCAATAATCTGCCGTTTTAAACTAGCTAAAAGTTGTAGTTGCCCATTGAAAGTAGGTGTCGGAATTAAAATACTATCGCCTACTTCTGTTAGATGCTGAATGACTAAAGACAAAGCAGGGATGCAACCATTGGTAATAAAAATATCTTCCGTTGCAATGAAGATTCCGTCTTCGCGCCAATGATCAGATAGGGCTTTTCTTAATTGCTCATGTCCTTGTTTATTACAATAGAGAAAATCTTGTGGCTGGCAATTTTTTAAAGCCCGTTGAATAGAACGACGTAAACCCTCTACCGGAATAAAATGTGGCGTCAACTGAATCGAACCCAATGGTACGAGATGGCTTTGTAAGGCTGCTTCTTGAATTTGGTTATGCAACTCTAGATTTGAGACTTGCCGAGGCAAAGACAAAAAATCTGGGCTATCAGGAATAGGGCTAGATTGACTACGAGCAACCACAAAGTAACCTGATTTCGGCTTTACATAAATCAGTCCCCTCGCCTCAAGCAATTCATAGCAACTTTTTGCCGTGCTTAAGCTAATACTGTGCTGACGAGCGAAATCTCGTAATGAAATCAGCTTCTGATGAGGCTTGAGCTCATCTTGATAAATTCGATGTGCTAATTGATTGGCAAGAACCTGATATTGGAAAGTCATTCTGTGCTGCTTTTTTAAAAATTTCTGTATCTGTACTGGTTTATAGAACACCTTTACGCTATAGAAATCAACTCAAAGAGCAGCAAGATCATGAAATCAAAAGCTATATTGTTATTTACTATTGTTTTAGCAGGTTGCCAACCACAACCAAAAAACGAGCAGTACAGACATACGGTTTGCCAAAGTCTCATTGAAGGTTATTTAAAAATGACCAATCAACAAGACTATAAAATGCAGCAACGCACTGATAATGAGGCTAGTACGATTTCTCATTATCAATATAAGCGTAATAGCTCTAATGAAGTTGTGATGGTGAATTCGACTTATTCCAAATTATATTTTAGTTGTCGACAACAGCAAAAAAGCTATTTTCTGGCACAACATTCATCAGAGGGACAAATCACTCCAATTTTAGAAGTTCATTTTCCAACTGATGGCTATGCTACTTTTAGAGAGCGCTTTTAAAACCATCTTTTAACTGTTCTGCCAAAAACTCAATGAATAAACGGATTCGTTTTGGTAGATGCTCTTGTTGATAATACACAGCATGGATGCTTTGATATTGATGCTCAATTTGGTCTTCGAATAATGCAATCAAGCGTCCTTCTTGAATATCTTTCCAAATTTCAAATTCAGATAGTCGTGCAATACCATGGCCTCTAATCGTGAGTTGGCGTACCGTCTCACCACTAGAAGCTTTAATATTTGCTTTTGCAAAAAAATATTCATCGCCGATTTTAATCGGCCAGCTATTAATATAGGCAGGTCTGGTAAAACCAATCAGATCATGCTGTTCGAGTTGTTCAGGCTGTATTGGTGTGCCTTTAATCGCTAGATATTCTGGGCTCGCAACAATAAATAAACGACTTTTACACACTAGTTTGGCATGCAGACTCGAATCATTAAGTTCCCCAAACCGAAATGCCACATCGGTTTTATGCTGTAATAGATCAATCACCTGATCATTACTATTTAACTCAATTTCAATATTTGGATGACACTCTCGAAACTTATGCATTAATGGGGCAATCACGTGTAAAACAAACGGCGTTGCTGAATCAATACGAATGAGTCCCGCAGTACCCTGATCAGATTTTTGTAGTTCTTCTTCAGCCGCATTTAGTTCATTTAAGATTTTACGGGCCTTTATAAGAAACTGCTGCCCTTCTTGAGTGAGTTTCAATTTACGTGTCGTGCGCTCTAACAAAGTTACATCTAACTTAGCTTCCAAGCGTGTTAAAGATCGACTAACTCCCGAAGGTGTTTGTTTTAAATGCTCTGCTGCCGCAACAAAAGAACCCGTATCAACGATTGCGATAAACGCGACGAGTTCTTCAATGGTTGATTTCATGTCTTATTCCATTATTGACTAATGATCAAAGATATTTTGCTTATTCATCTATTTTTTCGCAACAATAAAAAAAGCAAAATGCACCTCAAGTTAAACAATTATTTAAATTCAGGTGAACACATGAATATCCCACGTTTTGGCCTAGGAACTTTCCGTCTAAAAGAACAAGCAGTAATTGATTCAGTTAAAAATGCTTTAGATGTAGGTTACCGTGCAATTGATACTGCTCAAATTTATGACAATGAAGCAGCGATTGGTCAAGCCATTGCCGAAAGCGGCATATCACGTCAGGATTTATTTTTAACCACAAAAATCTGGGTAGATAATTTTGCTCAAGATAAGTTTATTCCAAGCTTAAAAGAGAGCTTACAAAAGCTTCGTACTGACCATGTCGATTTAACGTTGATTCACTGGCCAGCACCGGACTTAGGCGTTTCATTTCCTGAAATCATGCAGCTTTTACTTGAGGTAAAGCAACAAGACCTTACTAAACAAATTGGTATCTCAAACTTCAATATCGAGCTTATCCAACAAGCAATTGACACAATTGGTGCAGAGCATATTGCAACTAATCAGATTGAGCTAAGCCCTTATCTTCAAAATCACAAACTTGTGAACTTCTTACAAGAGAAGAATATTGATGTCACTTCATATATGACGCTTGCGTACGGTAAAGTGCTTCAAGACCCTGTTTTAGCTGAAATTGCAGCAGCTCATCAAGCAACAACAGCACAAATTACACTGGCATGGGCATTGCAACGTGGTTTTGCAGTCATTCCATCTTCGACTAAACGTGAAAACCTGATGAGCAACTTAAAAGCACAGGATATCGAGTTAACTTCAGCTGAAATGCAAATGATTGCCGAACTTGATCGTAACAGTCGTGAAGTTAGCCCAGAGCCATGGGCACCAGTTTGGGACTAAACTCATGAACACTCAATCAAATACAGCGTTCTCGTTATTGGCATTGGCAATTGGTGCCTTTGCCATTGGCACCACTGAATTCTCACCAATGGGATTGTTGCCGAATATCGCTAATGATTTAGGGATTTCAATTCCAACAGCCGGAATGTTAATTACGGGCTATGCACTTGGTGTCATGCTAGGTGCCCCGTTCATGACCCTGTGGTTTGGTGGTTTTGCACGACGTAATGCGCTTATTTTACTCATGGCGATCTTTACGGTAGGTAACCTGATTGCCGCGTTTTCACCAAGCTATATGAGCTTATTAGGTGCACGTCTCATCACAAGCCTTAACCATGGTGCTTTCTTTGGAATAGGTTCAGTTGTAGCAGCAAGCATTGTGCCCGCACATAAACAGGCCAGTGCTGTAGCAACCATGTTTATGGGCTTAACCATTGCCAACATTGGTGGCGTGCCTTTGGCAACATGGGTTGGGCAAAACATTGGCTGGCGTATGTCTTTCCTTGCGATTTCGTTACTCGGTGTTATTACCATGCTCGCTTTATGGAAAGCCCTCCCACAAGGTATGGTTGCCAAAAAACCAAACGTGAAAGCTGAGTTGAAAGTGTTAACGCGCACTCCTGTAATACTTGCTCTACTCACCACCGTACTCGGTGCAGGTGCAATGTTTACGCTCTATACCTATATCGCGCCAAGTTTGACTGAGTTTACGCATGCTTCACCGACCTTCATTACGTTTATGCTGATGTTGATTGGTGTCGGTTTCTCAATTGGTAACCATTTAGGTGGTCGCTTTGCAGATTTGTCTATCAATAAAACCCTGATTGGCTTCTTGGTTCTGTTAATTGTAATGATGGTGACTTTCCCAATCCTTGCACAAAGCCAGATTGGAGCAGCCATTGCATTAGTAATCTGGGGTGCAGCAACCTTTGCTTTAGTGCCTCCATTACAAATGCGTGTAATGTCCGTCGCTCACGAAGCACCAGGCCTTGCCTCTTCAGTAAATATCGGTGCATTTAACCTAGGTAACGCAGTAGGAGCAGCAGCAGGCGCATTAGTACTCGATTTAGGTTGGGGTTATAGCGCAGTATCATTTGCTGGTGCATTGTTAGCAGGGTTAGGTTTGTTATTGGTTTTATTCCAAATCAAACGCGAAAGCAGCCCAGCCCAAGCATTACAGCAGTGTTCAGATTAATAAAAAGCGCCTGAAATCAGGCGCTTTTTTATGCTTTATTTATTTTAAAATATCAGGCAGTTTAGGCTGTTCATAAATAGGGTTCATCACTTCTCGCTTCATTTTGAGTAGCATCTGATACGGTTGCTGCTGAACAAACATATTAACGAAGCTTAAAGGGATTGAACCAGCTGGGTCAGCATAACCACTTGTGGTTACTTTAACTTTGTTATTCGCTAATTTCTGGAAGGTCCAATCCCCTTCATAGCGTGTTAAGCGCACTACATCAGGTTGAATCGGATAATTACTATTAATCGCCGTGTTCTTAATGGTAATGAAGCCATTGGCCGCTTTACTCATTTTTCCTTTAACCACCACATCGCGATCTTTTAGAGGAAAAGGAAAATCTAACAGCATATAGAGTGTGAATTCACCCTTTTTCTCATCTTGAGACAACATCTGAACTTTGCCCATATAAGGCACCCACTGATCGGCACGATTTACATCTAAAATCACCGCAACTGCACGTTCAAGTGGCACATCAAAAGTCGTTTCAGCCTTATATTGAAATACTGGATTATCAGCCCTTTGATAGGTCCAGACTTTAATATGATTACGGTCTAAGCTGAGTTTAGCTTTTTCCGTAGAAGCAGCCCCCGTCCAGAGGCTGCTTAAGCAAAGAAGAGTGGTCAAGGCAATTTGTTTTTTATTCATGTTCTGCTCTATCTTGTTTTTCTCGCTACACATGGAATACGGACAGGGTTTTAAACCTGTACGTCGTTCAATCCTAAAACATCTTTCATGTCATATTTACGTGCTTCACGGCCCACAACCCATGCCGCAGCTCGCACTGCACCAGCAGCAAAGTTCATACGGTTCGTGGCTTTATGAGTCACCTCAACGCGCTCACCCTCACCAATGAACATCACAGTGTGTTCACCAACGATATCACCACCACGAATGGTTTCAAAACCAATGGTTTGACGGTCACGCGGGCCTGTGTGTCCTTCACGTCCATAAACAGCAACTTCTTTTAGGTTCCGGCCTAAAGTATCTGCAATCGCTTCACCCATCATTAACGCTGTACCTGACGGCGCATCTACTTTATGGCGGTGATGAGCTTCAATCACTTCAATATCTACTGTATCGCCAAATACTTTTGCTGCAAGCTCAAGTAACTTGATTGATACATTTACGCCTACCGAATAGTTCGCAGCGTAAACCACAGGTGTATGAGTAGCAACTTCGTCTAACTCAGCTTTTTGCTCATCTGACATACCTGTTGTGCCAATAACCATAGCAACCCCAGCTTCACGGCAAAGCTTCAAATGCTGAGCAGTCGCAACTGGCGCAGTAAAATCAATAATTACATCGCAGTCTTTCAGAACATCTGACAAACTTCCTGAAACCTTCACACCCACTGAACCAATACCAGCAAGCTCACCTGCGTCGGTGCCGACCAAACTACTTTCCGGACGCTCTACTGCAGCAGCCAATTGATAGCCTGCCTGTTGAACTGCTTGAATAAGCGTACGGCCCATACGACCGCCTGCACCTAAAACACCAATGCGTGGAGCTGCTGACATAATCCTTTCCAATCTTCTGTTTTACGTAATTTGTCTACTATATCAAAACTCTTTGCTCACGATAAAAAGTAAAAATTATTTTTTAAGATCAGCTGAAATTTAATCTGTTTTCACAAAAGTTAAAGAATTGATCGGCACACTACTCAGCCACGAATGAAAAAAGATGACTATAAGGAGTTCAGCATGCATTCGAGAGTTATTGGCTTCACAGTGATAATGGGGATTATGAGTTCAATGGCATTTGCAGAACCTGCAATCCAGCCAGGAGACACATTAGAGAGCTTATCTAAAGCGCGTATTACGACTAACATAAATACTCAAACGGCAACGCCTACAGCTCACATGAGCATGGCAACCGATGCCAATACTGACGTTAAAGTTGAAGATATTGACCCGATTATTGGCGAAACAAAAGCAGAAACACCAAAAGTAGCAGTACAGACAGTAACAGCAGCCGCACCAGTGATCGAAAGTGCTCCGACTCTTGCTTCTAGCGAACCGACTGTAGGTGTTAATGATATTGATGTTGCTCACCCTACAGAGTAAGCAGACGTAATTTACTTTTAAGCAGAATAAAAATAATAAGATGAATCAGCGCAATAAAAAGGCGGATATTTTATCAATATCCGCCTTCTTTTTAATTTCTTATCTAATCAAGTATTAATCGAACAAACGATCAAAGAATGATTTTTTCTTTGGTGAAGAAGCACTGTCTTCGCCATCAAAAGAAGCTTGCAACTCTTTAAGTAATTCACGTTGACGAGAATTTAAGTTGACCGGTGTTTCTATCACAATACGGCAGAGTAAATCACCTACCATGCTGCTACGTACTGGACGAACGCCTTTGCCACGTAAACGGAATAATTTGCCTGTTTGAGTTCCCTCAGGAATCTTCAAGCTAACGCGACCTTCCAATGTTGGAATTTCAAGCTCTTTACCAAGTGCAGCATCAGCAATGCTTACTGGTACATCCATATAAAGATCGGCACCATCACGTTGGAAAATTTCATGTTCGCGAACAACCACTTCAACGTACAAGTCACCTGATTGGCCATCACGAATTGCTTCGCCTTTACCACTCAAACGAACGCGGTCACCATTATCTACACCCGCTGGAATTGTAACTTCCAACGTTTGCTGGCGATCGGCTACACCTGAACCATGACATGCCTGACAAGGGTTCTTAATAATTTTACCTTGGCCACGACAAGTACCACATGTTTGTTGTACAGAGAAGAAACCTTGCTGCATACGAACTTGTCCTGAACCATGACAAGTTTTACAAGTTTCAACATCTTTTGGATTTTTAGAGCCTTTACCATCACACACATCACAAGGTGCTGGAGCAGTAAAGGTAATGGTTTTTTTCACCCCTTTTACAGCTTCTTCAAGGGTAAGTTCCATTACATAACGTAAATCTGATCCGCGACGTTGACGCTGTTGACGTCCACCACCACCGAATGCACCACCGAAGATATCACCGAACTGGCTAAAAATGTCTTCGGCACTAAATCCGCCGAAGCCACCACCGCCGCCGCCACCGAAGCCGCCTTCGAACGCATTATGACCCATGCGATCGTACATGCTGCGCTTTTCGCTGTCCGATAAAACTTCATAAGCTTCAGCAGCTTCTTTAAATTTATCTTCAGCTTCGGCATTGTCAGGGTTTCTATCAGGATGATATTTCATCGCCAATTTACGGTAGGCTTTTTTGATCTCATCATCACTTGCGGTTTTTGAAACGCCTAAAACCTCATAATAATCACGTTTAGCCATTTTTGGCGGTGCTCCTCACGGAATTTTATCAATACTCTATTGCCGACTAAATTGGGGGCTTTAGCCGAATTTACAAGGGTAAAATGTTTAAAAAATAGATATATTAAAAAACTGCCTTATTTTTTAAATATTTAGACAAGCCTTTTAACCATGCATTTAATAGAAATAACCACGCAATAGCGCTAAATACCACACCAGCAACCGTAGAGGCGGTTACCCAAAGGTTACTATCCCATGCAAAAAAGAAGAGTGGAATAAACCAGACCGCAGCAAAAATTGCCATACAAAGAAATAGAATCCCGTTTCGCATAATCCATAGCGCATGCGCATGAATCCAAACTTCTGCATTATCTACAACCGCCACTTTACGAGCGACCAAATAAGCAAAGGCCGCAAAAATAACCGTAAACAATGCAAGAAACATGAACGCATAAGAAATTACTATATAACGGCGATGCTGTTCGATATGGTCTTGCCCCATCTGTATTTCACCTCAATTCACTGCACTTAGCCTATTTTTTATGCAGTGAAATAATCCTGTATTTTTTGTGTAAAGACAGGTGCTACTATATTGGAGTTTTCAATATTTCGCACCTTTATTCACAAAAAATTTATGTATTTTATGCGGTTTTTTTCACCTTAAACCACGCTGCGTAGAGCGCAGGTAAGAAAAATAATGTCAGTAAGGTGGCAACAATCAATCCGCCCATGATCGCAACTGCCATCGGACCAAAGAAAATACTCCGTGAAAGTGGAATCATGGCTAGAACTGCGGCTAAAGCAGTCAAAATAATCGGACGGAATCGACGCACTGTTGCCTCAATAATCGCTTCCCATGTTGGATGCCCTGCTTGCCTATCTTGTTCAATTTGATCAATCAAAATAAGCGAGTTACGCATGATCATGCCAGAGAGTGCAATTGTGCCCAACATAGCCACAAAACCAAACGGTTTGTTAAATAGGAGTAAGAATAAAACCACACCAATTAACCCGAGCGGCGCTGTTAACAACACAATGCTCGCACGAGATAAGCTTTTGAGCTGAATCATCAGTAATGTCATGACCACAGCTAAGAACAGTGGCATGCCCGCATTAACAGAGTTTTGCCCACGTGCAGACTCTTCTACGGTTCCACCGACTTCAACAAGATAGCCACTTGGTAATTCAGCACGTAACTTATCCATTGATTCGGCCAACTCACCAACCACTGTAGCGGGCTGTAATTGAGTACGGATGTCTGCGCGAACAGTAATGGTAGGTAGACGATTACGATGCCAAATTAAACCATCTTCAAACTTATACTCAATTTTAGCGATTTGAGCTAAAGGCACAGTCGTTCCATTGGTCGTTGGTACAGCCAAACTTGCCAGTGAAGCCACTTCAACTCGCTCGCTCTGATCACCGCGTAAACGGATTTCAATAAGTTCACGCTTTTCACGATATTGCTCAATCGCACTACCTGTAATTGATGCATTAATGAAGTTCGCTAAATCGACACTAGAGACACCCATTTGTCGAGCACGATCTTGATCAATTTGAATTGAAATAATCTTACTCGGCTCACCCCAATCTAAATGCACATTGGTGGTATTCGGGTTTTCGCTAACCAGTTTAGCAACCTTCTGTGCTTCTTGGCGTACCAGATTTTGATCTTCACCCGACACACGATATTGCAATGGATAACCAACAGGTGGGCCATTTTCCAGTAATGACACACGAGTACGAACTTGTGGTAGTAATTGCCTAATTTGTTTGTCTAACGAACGTCGAATTTCATCACGATCATCAAGCGATGATGCAAGTACAACAAACTGCGCAAAGCTGGCTTGCGGTAATTGCTGGTCTAAGGGTAAATAAAAACGTGGTGAACCTGTACCGACATATGCCACATAGTTATCAATACCTTTTTGTTTAGACAGGAATTTTTCAACCTTTTTCACAGCTTGTTCTGTCGCTGTTAAAGAAGCGCCTTCTTCAAGTTTTAAATCGACTAAAATCTCGGCACGATTCGATGGTGGGAAAAACTGCTGAGGAACGATCTTAAACATCAGCACAGATAGCACAAAAACACCCACCGTCGTCGCAATTACAGTTTTACGGTAAGTCACGCAAAACTCGACCATCTTTCTAAAACGTAAATAGAAGTTAGATTGATAAGGATCGTAGTGATGGTCCTGTGAAATCGCCACAGTTTGCGGTTGCGGTTTTTTGGTTAATCTCGCCCAGAAACGGGCATACCAAGGTGCCTGATGACCTGTTTTAGTAAAATCGGGTAATAGCTTTTCACCTAAATAAGGTACAAATAAAACTGCCGCGACCCAAGACACCAATAAGGCAATCGTTACCACCTGAAAGATAGAGCGAGTGTATTCACCTGTACCAGACTGAGCTGTAGCGATCGGTAAAAAACCAGCCGCAGTAATCAGTGTTCCGGTGAGCATTGGAAAAGCTGTTGTTTTCCATGCAAATCCGGCGGCTTTAATCCGGCTATAACCCTGCTCCATCTTAATTGCCATCATCTCGACGGCAATAATGGCATCATCGACCAACAAACCTAGCGCCAGAATCAAGGCACCCAGTGAAATCTTATGCAGCCCGACATCGAATAGGCTCATACCTGCAAAGGTCATTGCTAAAACTAAAGGAATAGAAAAAGCGACAACCAATCCCGTGCGGAAACCTAAAGAGAAAAAACTTACTAACAAGACAATAATAACTGCTTCAGCGAGTACCTTTATAAACTCATGAATACTGCGTTGTACTGCTACAGGTTGGTCAGAAACTTTTTGGAGCTTCATGCCTAAAGGCAAAGTTTTTTGCAGTTGGGCAAATTCTGTGTCGAGATTTTTACCTAAGGCAATAATGTCACCGCCTTTACGCATCGATAAAGCAATACCAATCCCATTTTCACCCATGAAACGCATACGTGGCTGAGCAGGTTGACTAAAACCACGGTAGACATCAGCGACATCTCCGAGCTGAATGGTTTTATCACCTACCAGTAAAGGCATTTTCTTAATTTCATCAATATTTTGTAAATGACCACTTACGCGAATCTGAATACGGTCTGTGCCTGTTTCAAAAAAACCTGCACTTGCCATACTGTTTTGCTTTTGTAAGGCATCTTGAATCGCTGTAACTGGAATGCCAAGCTGTACAGCTTTGGTGTTAGAAATCTCAATCCAGATTTTTTGATCTTGCAGACCAATCAGTTCAACCTTACTGACATCCTTGACGCGTTGAAGCTGTAATTGCAAACGATCTGCATATTCTTTTAAAAGCGCATAGTCAAAGTCTTTGCCTGTCAGTACATAAATATTGCCGTAAGTGTCTCCAAATTCGTCATTGAAAAATGGACCTTGTACACCGTTTGGCAGTTCATGGCGTATATCATTTACCTTCTTACGAACGTTGTACCAAACATCGGGAATCTTGTCAGAAGTAAGTGAATCCTTGGCTACAAAAGTGACTAGTGACTCGCCTGGACGGGAGTAAGCCATAATCTTGTCATACTGCCCTGTTGTCATGAGTTCCTTTTCGATACGGTCTGTAACTAAAGTAGAAACTTCTTTGGCAGTCGCCCCAGGCCAGTAGGTCTGCACCACCATAACCTTAAAGGTAAATGGTGGATCTTCACTTTGTGATAATTTTGAATAAGAGATCGCACCGATAATGCCAAGCAACAGCATAAAATAAAGGACAATGCCTTTATTATTTAATGCCCATTCCGAGAGATTGAATTTCATGGCTGGGTTGCTCCCTGAATTTTCACCCCACGGTTTTCACGGTCAATCGGGTGAATCTTCTGTTTATCACGTAGCAAATGTACACCGCCAATCACAACCCAATCATTTGGGGCTAAGCCTGATAACACCGGTACGCTGTCTTTGCCATATGCACCAATCGTTACAGGTACTTTACGCAATGTCTGATTCGCATTAACCACCCAGACATAAGGCTGATTATCTGTTGCTGAAACACTCGAAAGTGGCACACTCATCACATTAGTTTGAGTTGAGCTAAAAAATACACGTGCACTTTGTCCAAGCTGAATAACAGATTGACCTTCTTTGAGTGCAACTTTGACCGTAAATGTACGAGACTGATCAGCCGCTGGGGAAACTTCACGCACATAACCAGCAAATCGGTCATTCGGTTTAGACCATAAAGTCACCCAAGCTGCCTGACCAACCTTAATCTCGGCAACGGCTTGTTCTGGCACGCCAATGACAACCTCACGCTCTCCGTCAATAGCCAATTGATAAGCCGCTTGACCCGCAGCAACCACTTGTCCAATTTCAATGTTTCGCGCAGTAATCACTCCATTTTTATTAGAAACGAGCTGGTTATATCCTGTCTGATTAGCAGAAACTTCATAGTTAGAACGAGCTTGCTGTAGGGCCGCTTGTGCCGCGTCATATTGATTTTTTACCGTATCGAATTGCGAACGGCTAACTGCATTAATTGGTAATAATTGCTGGAAACGTTTAAGTTCATCTGCTGCTGTTTTTGCTGAAGCTTGTGCATTGTCAAGTTGGGCTTTAGCCGCATTTAATTGTAGCTGAGCATCTGCCACATCAAGCTTTGCTAAAACTTGTCCGACCTTAACTCGATCGCCTACATCCACGTAACGTGCAGTAACTTGCCCACCGACCCGAAATGCTAAAGCCGTTTGTTGTCTGGCCTGCACATCCCCTGCATAGCTTTTTTGTTCATTGAGGGTGGTCAAGGGTTGAGCCACCATCACATAGGGTATTTCTTCTGTTTTTGGGGCTTCTTTACTACACCCCATTAATGTGACCGTACAAACAATCACCATACTCATGATGAGAGGTTTTAACAGATTCATATCTTATCGCTCTTATTCAAACTGATTTTTTAAGGCACAATATGCTTGCATCATAAATTGTTTATTTTTTAATTAATATACTCATCGGTACATTAATTAAAGAAAAACTTATAAATTGCTATTTTTTTAATTTTTATCAGAGGATTTTGTGCAAACAGTTAATCAAAGTGGTCGCCCCAAAGATCTGGAAAAACGTGCTCGTATCCTACAAGCCGCGAAAGCTATTTTTTTAAAATCTGGCTATCACGGTACTAGCATGAACCAGATTGCACAGGAAGCAGGTGTCACTAAACTCACGGTGTATAACCACTTTCAAGACAAAGCGAACCTGTTTATCTGTGCGATTACACAAACCTGTGAAGAGACACTGAGTCCTAAACAATTTGAATTAGATGCATCGGCAGACTTCTACCAAGCACTCTTTATTGTGTGTTCAGGCGCCTTGCAGATTATTTACTCACCTGAAGCGCTTAAACTAGAGCATGTATTATTTGAACTCGCAGCAGAACAAAGCCCTTTAGCTGAACAATTTTTTACTGCATCGCATACACGACTTCAAAATCAGTTAGCCGCATTCTTCCTAAAAGCAGCTGAATTAGGTTTTATCCAAGCCGATGATCCAATTTATCAAACAGAGCTTCTTTTAACTTTGTTGCTTGGTGTACGTCACCATAAGGTTCTACTTAGAATTATTGCTGTGCCTAATGCACAAGAACTAGAAAAAATTATTAGAGATGCAATTCATTTATTCTTGCTCAAATATCGGAATTAAACCAAAGTCCGATTGCCAAAAGTTGTACTGAGTGCATGTCTACTTTTAAGACGCCATAAGCGAATTAAATGTTATTTTTTAAGCAAAAATTCACATTTTCTTACGCTCAAAGCTTGGAATGTTTGTTAATCGCGCTATATTCGATAAGAATAAGAACAGGAGAAAATAGCATGGTTCAGCAAATCGATGCGCCACTGCGTGAGGATGTCCGTTTACTTGGCAATTTGTTAGGTGAAACCCTAAAACAACATGCAGGACAAGAACTGTTTAATCAGATCGAGCAAATCCGTGCTCTTGCAAAAGGTGCACGTGATGGTCAAGCTGAAGCCGAAAAGCAATTAGAACAATTATTTTTAGAATTGCCCGATGAAGAGCTATTGCCTCTTACCCGCGCTTTTTCTCATTTTTTAAATTTTGCCAATATTGCCGAGCAATACCATGTGGTTCGTAGTCGCAGACAGGCCGAATTTGATTCGGAGGCTAACTCTCCAAATCCACTTGTTCACCTATTTCAAAAATTTAAAGATAAAAGTATTTCGACAGAAAAACTGTTTCAGCAAATTTGTGATCTTAATATTGAATTGGTACTTACGGCGCACCCAACCGAAGTCAGCCGTCGTACCCTCATTCAAAAATATGATGATATCAATGCCTGCCTTTCACAGCTTGATCAGCAAAAACTTACTCCGCGCGAACGACAAAATGCACTTGCCAACTTAAAGCAACAAATTAGTTCGGCATGGCAAACAGATGAAATTCGCCAGCACCGCCCGACCCCTGTTGATGAAGCAAAATGGGGCTTTGCAACCATTGAACAAACACTTTGGAATGCTGTACCTAAATTTATTCGTGAATTAAATGAGTTGGTTCAAGATAATTGCCAACAAAACTTACCCCTTAACATTGCGCCAGTGCGCTTTGCTTCTTGGATGGGTGGAGACCGTGATGGCAACCCAAATGTTACTCATCAAATTACTCAAGAAGTACTGTGGTTATCACGCTGGCAAGCTGCTGACCTTTACCTAAGAGATATCGAAAACTTACGTTGGGAACTTTCAATCCAAACCTGTTCTGAAGAAATGATTCAGGCTATTGGTAACCAACATGCAGAGCCTTATCGTGAATATTTACGTGCAACACGCGAACGTTTAAAAGCGACTCGCCACTGGTTAGCGCAGCGCCTACAAGGCTTAGAAGCAGACGACAGCAATGTCATTAAAAGCAAAGATGAGCTATTACAACCATTATTGTTGTGCTATCGCTCTTTAATAGACAGTAACCTGCCTGAGATTGCTAACGGCCAACTACTCGACTTTATCTACCGTGTGAACTGTTTTGGTATTGAACTACTTAAACTCGATATTCGCCAAGAATCAGGTCGTCACCGCCAAGCGATTTCAGCAATTACCGAATATTTAGGTTTAGGTAATTTTGAATCGTGGACTGAACAAGCGCGCCAAAACTTCCTGATTCAGGAGTTACAAAGTAAACGCCCGCTTTTACCGAAATATATTAATGAACCTGAAGGCAGTTTGATTGGACACCCAGATGTCCAAGAAGTATTTGCAACCATGCGTACTTTGGCAGACCAACCGCCTGAATCTTTAGGGGCCTATATTATTTCTATGGCTGAATATCCAAGTGATGTTTTAGCTGTGTTGTTATTGCAAAAAGAAGCTGGCATTCAACATCCTCTACGTGTAGTTCCTCTGTTTGAAACTTTAAAAGATTTAGATGGCGCTGCAACCACCATGAATACGCTGTTCAATATGCATTGGTATAAGCAGCACATTCAGGGTAAACACGAAGTCATGATCGGTTACTCCGACTCTGCAAAAGATGCGGGTTTCATGTCAGCTAACTGGGCGCAATATCGTGCTCAAGAAGAGCTCACTGCAATTGCTCAAAAACACGGTGTACAGTTGACGCTGTTCCACGGCCGTGGTGGCTCAATTAGTCGTGGTGGTGCTCCAACACAACAGGCACTATTTTCACAGCCGCCGGGTTCGATCTCTGGTGCAATCCGTGTCACAGAACAAGGTGAAATGATTCGCTTCAAGTTCGGTTTAGAAGGAATTGCCATGCAAAACCTTGAAATCTATACCGCTGCAACACTCGAAGCGACTTTATTACCGCCACCAGAGCCTAAAGCCGAGTGGCGTGAAATCATGAACCGTATGACCGATCATTCTGTGAAGGTTTATCGCCAGACAGTGCGTGAAAATCCACATTTTGTGAAGTATTTACGGACTGTTACGCCTGAACTTGAATTACAAATGTTGCCATTAGGCTCACGTCCAGCAAAACGTAAAGTGAGTGGAGGTATTGAGTCTTTACGTGCGATTCCATGGGTGTTTGCATGGACTCAAATTCGTTTAATGTTACCTGCATGGCTAGGTACTGGTGCAGCCATTAATGAAGTGATTGCCGATCAGCAAAAAGCAACGCTTGATGAAATGCTCCAGCAATGGCCTTATTTCCAGACGCTTATTGATATGTTGGAAATGGTATTGTCCAAATCTGATGCCAACATTGCACTCTATTACGAGTCCCATTTGACTGAAGATGAAGATTTGAAAGTGCTCGGTAACCAATTACGTCAGCGCCTAAAAGATGCTGTTGAAACGCTACTTAAATTGAAAGATGAATCAAAGCTTCTTAGCAATAACGAAGTTCTTGATCAATCAATGCAGGTTCGTAAACCATACTTACTTCCTTTGCATCTTTTACAGGCTGAACTCATGAAACGCCGCCGTGATTATCTCGCTGAGCGTCAGGCAGAACATACTCCTGTTGACCATGCACTTATGGTAAGTATTGCGGGTATTGCTGCTGGTTTACGTAATACGGGCTAAGCTAATTTTACCGATCGTTTGACAAAGCAGTGCATCTCGATGTGCTGCTTTTTACTTGCAAAATTCTCTATTTTTCTTAAATTTTCATCGATTTTCTATTTTTTAGAATATTTTTTTAAAATCAAAAAATGAGTCTTTATGAGAAAAAAATAACTAATTCCTTATATTTAGAATTCATAAAATTATACCAATCGTTAAAAAATAATTATTTTTCACTAACATACTTCTCTCTAGAGATTAAATGCATTCTCAAGAAAGAGTATCATTGCAGCAATTAAAGAATAACGAGCTTGTTTTATGTCCAATTGGTTTCCCAAATGGCAGCCTTACCAAGGTGATATTGACCACCGACCGGTCTCTACCAACGAATATCTCCCCCCTGTTCAAAGTGCTATTTTAGGTATTCAACATGCGTTTGCGATGTTTGGAGCAACTGTTTTAGCACCATTACTCATGGGCTTTAATCCTAACCTTGCCATTTTAATGTCTGGTATCTGTACCATCCTGTTCTTTTTAATTACGGGTGGTCGTGTTCCGAGTTACTTAGGCTCAAGTTTTGCATTTATTGGTGTGGTTGCAGCAGCAACTGGGCATATTACGGGTTCGGGCGCCAATCCAAACCTCTCTATGGCTTTAGGCGGAATCGTTGCGTGCGGTATATTTTATGCACTCATCGGTTTTATTGTCATGCTTACAGGCACACGCTGGATTGAAAAACTCATGCCACCTGTCGTGACTGGCGCGGTTGTGATGATTATTGGTCTAAACCTAGCACCCGTTACTATTAAAGGTGTTGCAGGACAACCATTTGAAATGTGGATGGCCTTAATTACCGTACTTTGTATGGGCAGTATTGCAGTCTTTACTCGCGGATTATTGCAACGTTTACTTCTGTTAGTCGGTTTAATTTTGGCTTATGTAATTTACGCCATCACCACCAATGGGCTAGGTTTTGGTAAACCCATCGATTTTAGTCAGATCTCAGCAGCTGCGTGGTTCGGGATCCCAAGCTTTTCACACCCTACTTTTGATACTAAGGCTATGCTAATTATTGCGCCCGTCGCGCTTATTTTAGTAGCCGAAAACTTAGGCCATATTAAAGCAGTAGGTGCAATGACTGGTGAGAACCTGACGCCGCAATTAGGCAAAGCATTTGTCGCAGATGGTTTGGCAACAACGCTTTCTGGTAGCGTTGGTGCACCGGGGATGACCACTTACGGCGAAAACATTGGAGTCATGGCAGTCACTCGTGTCTACTCAACCATTGTTTTTGTGATTGCTGGCGTGTTTGCAATTTTCTTGGGTTTATCTCCAAAATTTGGCGCGGTAATTAGTACGATTCCAAGTGCTGTCTTAACAGGTGCATCTATTGTCGTATTTGGTTTAATTACTATTGCTGGTGCAAAAATCTGGATTGAAAACAAAGTTGATTTTTCTAACAATAAAAACCTGATTGTTGCTTCTGTAACGATTATTTTGGGTGCCGGAAATTTTGAATTAATGTTTGGTAATTTCAATTTAGGCGGCATTGGTACAGCAACTTTTGCGGCCATTATTCTAAATTGGCTGTTTAGTTTAAAAGATAAAACCTAAATTCAAAAAGGCAGCGTAAGCTGCCTTTTTTATTATTGCCATTCATCACATTTCTTGATCACTTTTTAGTATGATGACCTCTTAACCTTCAATACGTTCCCTGTCATGCGTTTTGATTTTTTTGATTTACAATTGGTTCTTCATATTGTCTCTACAGGTAGCCTCACTAAAGGTGCAGATCGTTCCGCGATTTCACTTCAAGCTGCTAGCGAACGTATAAAAAAACTCGAACAATATTTTGAAACTCCTTTATTTATTCGCCACACCACTGGAGTAGAGCTAACAACGGCAGGACATGCTTTTACTGAGCATGCTCGTCAGCTTTTAGTACAAAAAGATCAATTAGAACTAGAAATGCAGCGTTTTAGACTTCCTACAACAGAGTCATTAACGCTGTGGTGTAACTCTTCTGCTCAAAGCGAATATTTGCCTACGTTATTACCTCAATATTTGGTGCTTCATCCCCAAATGAATATTGATTTACATGAAGCAGAAAGCTCAGAAATTGTAGATGCATTAACGCAAGGGGTTGCAAGTCTTGGTCTAGTCTCAAGTTTTTTTGATACCAGACATTTGCAAACTAAGGAATTTGCTAGTGACCCATTAGTTCTGATTTGCCCTACTACCCATACTTTAGCTCAATACCAAGAGCTGAATTTGGTAGATGCTCTAAGCTATGGTTTTATTGGTCTTAAACCTCACCACTCTTTGCAACAGTCTATCGGAACCCAAGCTAAGCTATTAGGCTTTAACATACAATACCGTTTGCGCTTACCTAACTTTAGCGCAATTGCAGAAGTTGTGGCGAAAGGTGTCGGAATTGCAATTATGCCTGCCCGCGCTGCACAGCGTTTGCAATCAGACTATGATTTTCATTCAATCCAGTTACTCGGTGCATGGGCCAACCGCAAACTGCTTTTGGCTACACAAGATTTCAGTCAGCTTCCTAAAAATTATCAGCAATTTGCAGACTTTTTATTGCAGCATCGACATTAAATACTTGGCTTAGTGCAAAACCATATAAATCCCTAATGACACCAAACCTATAAAAAATATACGACGAAATATCTGCTCGTTGAGTCGATAGCGAATTTTTTTACCTAACCACATTCCAACGAGTGCAGCAAATAAAGCCGCAAAAGATAAACGATAGTCCAGTGTTATTCCTGAAATCGGGTTGTGGTGTAAAAACACCGCAAGACAAATGGTAGACACCGTAAAAGTCAGCCCTAGAGCTTGTACCAGCTCGTCACGTTTTAAATGCAACGACTGCAAATAAGGCACTACTGGAATAATAATCACACCTGTTGCTACCGTCACTGCCCCACCAATATAACCAATGATCGGCGATAGCCAACGTTCATGCTTGCCTAAGTGCGGGAGCTTTTTCACGCATAGACCATAGAGCCCATATAAGGCCAGCATGCAGCCCAATAAAATTTCACTACTATGCCCATGACTTTGGCTCAAGGTGGGTAGAAAGCTCCATATTGAACCCACCACAATGCCTACAAGCAAAGTCCAGAAACGGCGAATAAAAGCCCAGACATGTCCTTCAGCAAAAAGCTGCCAAACATTGGTGACCATTGAGGGAACAATGAGTAAAGAAGCTGCTTGAAAAGGACTCATTGCGATGGTGAGTAAACCCATCGATACTGCGGGCAACCCTAGACCGATCATGCCTTTAATCATGCCAGCAAAGGCAAACACCACCATAATAATTACTAAAAAAGTCACTGTTTATCTCCGATTCCCTACATGGTTATGCTACGGAAAAAAACAGGTTTTGCCCTATTCTTGTTTTTAGGAGAAGGCCTCAATTAAAAGTTGAGGCCGTTTTATATTTTTCTTCTAATACGTTGCTAAAAATGCTTTCAATCATCCAAACACGGTACAAACTATTAAACACATAACTTTGACCATTAATGCGCAACTCTAAAACTGGTAAATCAGGCTGATGTTTATCTTTGCAAAAAGCATCATTTTGCGCCAGAACAGCGGGCACATCCTGCTCGGTTAACTGTTCAATGCCCAACTGCTGCTGTAATTCTTGGAAATGCTTTTGGAAAGATAAATCTTTGCCTTTTGTCCAAACGGCCTGCAAGATTGTAAAAATCGTATCGATTTGCTGATTTTCCTGCACACTATAGAAAAGCTTTGCCATTTCAAGCGCACTTTCTTCGGTAGGGCGGCAAAAAGGAGTAAAAGCGACATCTGTTCGTTTAGAAACACGTGTTGCCAAACTCCAATCAAACCAATCTCGGCCTTGGTAGCTTAAAGGGTAAACTTTTAATTGAATGTCGTAATAATCAGCCAGTTCTTCCTTAATATAAGCAAGCAATAGCCAACTCATTGGATCTTCTAAGGCAATATATATATCGAGTTCAGGATGAAGTGTCTGAATTTCGGTAAGTGCCTCAGCATCATTAATCAAATGCTCACGCCATTCAATATGATTAATTAAAAAGATCGGATTACCAGTCAGTAACTTTTGCTGCTTTAGACGACGAGTTAAACGTAATAAATCATCTACTGCATGATATTTACGTCCACCAAACTCAAAATACGCTGCCGTTACAGGCTCATCTGTAAAAATACGTTCTGAAAAATGTTGAGGAAGCTGATGTTTAACTGCCATGGCATGTAAAGTACGCAGCTTTCCATATTGTTGCTGCCAAAGCATGTGAAAAATATCTTCTAGTAAATGTAAGAAATTCTGACCTTGTAATGGGGTTCTTTTTAATATGACAGCGGCTTGTTTTAAAGATTCTTGGCTTGGGATTTCTGGAAATTCATCAAAAGCAAAACGGTGTTGTTTGGCTAAAATTTTTGCATCATTCAGACAATAATTTTGCCACTCTTCATGTGACATACCATTTGGAGGTTCAGAAGCCGTATGGGAAATAATAATTTTTAAAGGTTTAAGTTCATCACTTAAAATCTCATCGAGCTGAGACAATTGCTGAACAGCCAAATAGCTATACACATCATCAAGTCGTAAATAAATACTTAAACCATTTTCCGTGGGTAACACCGCTTGACGAGAGGGTTTTTGGTAAAACCAACTCGATCGGATAGGGTCAAACCAACGGCGTAGCAGTGACATGAATAGTGCCTCTAAAAAATAAAATCCTAAGCTAGACCAAAAAACTGCTTTGATCGCAGTACAAAGTGCAGCAGAAGCTTCATATACAAAATACTGACGAGTTCTGCTTACGCAGAACAAATATCATGTTATTGCACGTGTTCCTGCATCGGTGAGGATTTTATCATCATTTTATGACAAACCCATAGAATGACTTGCAACACCCTAATCTACAAGCCTATTTTTTTCATCAGGTGAAAAAAATGCACCCTCAACAGATAATAATTCATCGTGTTGAAGAGTGCATAATTTCTATTCAATTAATAAAATTGAATATTTTATAGAACGCGCACAGCTCCTTTCGCTGCACTTGTTGTATGCATTGCATAAACTTTTAACGCTTTTGATACCTTACGTTTACGTTCTTCTTTCGGATGCCAGCCTTTCGCTTCTTGAACTGTACGACGGTGCGCCATAGTCGCATCATCAACGTTCAAGTGAATGGTACGGTTTGGAATATCAATTTCAATGGTATCACCATCTTCTACCAAACCAATTGCACCGCCTTCAGCAGCTTCTGGCGAAACATGTCCAATCGAAAGACCTGATGAACCACCAGAGAAACGACCATCTGTCACCAATGCACAGTCTTTGCCTAAACCTTTCGATTTAAGGTAGCTGGTTGGGTAAAGCATTTCTTGCATACCCGGACCACCACGTGGGCCTTCGTAACGAATCACAACGACATCACCAGCTTTAATATCATGACCTAAAATTGCGTCTACAGCGGCATCTTGGCTCTCAAATACACGCGCTGTGCCCGTAAATTTCAAGATTGATTCATCTACACCCGCAGTTTTTACAATACAACCATCAAGCGCGATATTGCCGTATAGAACTGCTAAACCACCATCTTTCGAGAATGCATGTTCTGCATTACGAATAACGCCTTTTTCACGATCGCCATCTAAAGTTGCATAGTAGCGATTTTGAGAGAATGCAACTTGAGTTGGAATACCACCCGGAGATGAGCGATAGAACTCATACACGTCTGCATCTTCAGTACGAATAATATCCCACTTGTCCAACGCATCTTTTAACGTTTTCTCATGTACTGTTGGTAGTGATACATCAAGTAAATTCGCACGATCAAGCTCACCCAAAATGGCCATAATACCGCCAGCACGATGAACATCTTCCATGTGAACATCTTGTTTCGCAGGCGCTACCTTAGACAATACAGGAACTCGACGTGACAACTCGTCAATATCGTCCATTGTAAAGTCAACTTCCGCTTCACTTGCTGCAGCTAATAAATGCAGAACCGTATTGGTTGAACCACCCATTGCAATATCAAGGGTCATCGCGTTTTTAAACGCCGCCTTGGTTGCAATTGAACGAGGTAAAATGCTTGCATCTTCTTGTTCGTAATAGCGCTTAGCCAATTCAACAATAAGTTGGCCTGCTCTTAAAAATAATTTTTCACGATTAGCATGTGTCGCAACAATTGAACCATTACCTGGTAAAGATAAGCCTAAAGCTTCCGTTAAACAGTTCATTGAGTTTGCAGTGAACATACCTGAACATGAACCACATGTTGGACATGCTGAACGTTCAAATTCTTCAACTTCTTCGTCTGTATAACTTTCATCAGCCGCAACAACCATTGCATCAACAAGGTCAATCGCTTTTTCATTACCACGGAACTTGACCTTGCCCGCTTCCATTGGTCCGCCTGACACAAAAACTACAGGGATATTTAAGCGCATCGCAGCCATGAGCATTCCCGGAGTAATTTTGTCACAGTTCGAAATGCAGACCATAGCATCAGCACAATGCGCATTTACCATGTACTCAACTGAGTCAGCAATCAAATCACGTGATGGTAATGAATAAAGCATGCCGTCATGCCCCATTGCGATCCCATCATCTACTGCAATCGTATTAAACTCTTTAGCAACACCACCTGATGCATGAATTTCTGCTGCGACTAGTTGCCCTAAATCTTTAAGGTGTACATGGCCTGGAACAAATTGAGTAAATGAGTTGACCACCGCAATAATCGGTTTGCCGAAATCCTCATCTTTCATTCCTGTTGCACGCCATAAGCCACGTGCGCCAGCCATATTTCTTCCGTGTGTCGATGTTTTTGAACGATAGTCAGGCATTAGTGTTTCCAACAAGTTGTGCTTGAGCGGAATTTCTCCCACTCTGGCTGAATGATACTGATATAGCGTTAGATCAGTCGGAATATTGACTCATCATCATAATTTGATCATTCTCCATTCTATAGAAGCAAATAATATTCGGAAAGCCAAGAACAGTAATAGTCAGTCAATATTTAGCAAAACTTACATGAATAATTTTTTATTTTTTCATAACCTTTTTTTATCAATAAAAATTTTTGAATAATTTTTTGTTCACTATTTAAAAACCAAATCTCTCAATAGCCATGAGTTTAGGGCTTCAAACGTTTTTCACGTATACTACCCATAAACTCTTTTTGGATTGCATTTGTGAAAATTATTTTTGCTGGCACCCCCGAATTTGCTGCAACAGCATTGGCGGCATTATTAAAAACTTCCCATGAAATTATCGCCGTTTACACTCAGCCAGATCGTAAAGCAGGTCGTGGACAAAAACTAACACCATCTCCTGTAAAACAGCTTGCGCTTGAACATGGTATCCCTGTTTACCAACCACTTCACTTTAAAGCATCTACAGAAGAAGGGCTCGCAGCCCAACAAGAACTTGCAGCTTTAGGTGCCGATGTGATGGTCGTTGCAGCCTATGGTTTGATTCTTCCACAAGCTGTACTCGATACTCCTAAATATGGCTGTTTAAATATTCACGGCTCATTATTGCCTCGCTGGCGCGGCGCAGCACCCATTCAGCGTGCAATTGCAACAGGTGATGAAGAAACTGGAATCACGATCATGCAGATGGCTGCAGGTTTAGATACAGGCGATATGATGTATAAAACCTACTGTCCAATCACAGCCGAAGATACATCAGCGACTTTACATGACAAATTAGCAGTTCAAGGTGCTACAGCAATTTGTGACGTACTCGAGTCAGAAGAAACACTACAAAAATATTTGGCAGAGCGTGAAGTTCAAGATGAAGCTCTTACAGTCTATGCACACAAGTTAGTGAAATCAGAAGCTCGTATTGACTGGTCAAACGATGCTGTTCAACTTGACCGAAATATTCGTGCGTTTAACCCTTGGCCAGTTGCCTTCATTCAGTTAGATGAAAATAATGCTCTGCGTGTTTGGAACTCAACCACTTCTAATCAAAGCCAAGCAAATGCCCAAGCTGGTGAAATTATCGCGATTGATAAGCAAGGCGTACATGTTGCTTGTGGGCAAGGTTCATTTATTTGTCTGACCAGTGTGCAATGGCCAGGCGGCAAAGCAATGAATGCCCAACAAATTGCCCAAACTCAAAAACTTCATGTAGGACAAATTCTGCCATGAGTCAGGTTTCATCAAATTCGTCACGGTTTAACTTACGTGCTCAAGTTGTCCAGACGTTATTAAAAGTTCAGCAAGGCCAATCACTCGCTAGTATTTTAAATACACAGCTGAATCAAGTTGCAGAACGTGATCGCGCACTATTTCATGAACTTGTTCTAGGTACGCTACGCCAATGGTTTGCTCTTAAATCAATTAGCTTACCTTTGCTCAGCAAACCTTTAAATAATGAAACTGTTGAAACCTGTCTGTATGTTGGGCTTTATCAAGTTTTATGCACGCGTATTGCAGCGCATGCCGCCATATCAGAAACAGTAGATGCCACCAAACAACTTGGATTTCCTGCACTCGGCGGTATTGTGAATGCTATTTTGCGCCGCGCTACTCGCGAAACTGATGACTTTGAGCAAGGTTTACAACAAGCACATGGCTTACCAAGTTGGCTTTTTAAAAAGCTAAAAAAGGATTGGGGAGAACAATCTGAATCTCTTTGCCAATCATTAAAACAAGTCGCACCTTTAACCTTAAGGGTGAACCAGCGTCATATTGGCCGTGATGCTTATTTAGCAAAACTACAAAGTCTAGATATTCAAGCACGTGCATGTACTCTGTCTGAAGCAGGTATTGTTCTTGAACAATCTGTACAAATTACCCAACTACCCGGTTTTGAAGAGGGATGGTTTTCTGTACAAGATGAACATGCTCAGCTATGTGCAACATTATTGCCAGATTTAAATAATAAAACAGTGATTGATGCCTGTGCAGCACCTGGTGGAAAAACAGCTCATTTACTCGAAAAGTTTAAACCAGCTCAGCTCATTGCTATTGACCAAGATTCTAACCGCTTAATCCGTGTAACTGAGAATTTAAACCGCTTAGTACTTGATCAAAGTCAAACAGAAATTTTGGCAGCCGATGCAACCGAATGGGTACCTGTACAACCAGTAGATTGTATCGTGCTCGATGCACCTTGCTCCGCTACAGGGGTTATTCGCCGTCATCCTGATATCCGTTTATTGCGCCAATCTAGCGACATAGCTCAAACGATTGAACTGCAAAAGCAAATTTTGGAACATATGTGGCAACAGCTTAAAGTTGGAGGCACATTGCTCTACATTACGTGTTCAGTTTTAAAAGCTGAAAATGAACAACAGATGATAAATTTCTTTGCAGAACATACTGATGCAAAAGAAATTAAGATTGAAGCGAATTGGGGACTTGAACAAATTCATGGCCGACAATTATTACCGCAAGCACAGTCTGGCGATGGATTTTATTATTGTAAAATTCAGAAAATTGCATAAAAAAAGCAGGCTTAAAGCCTGCTTTTTTAGATCAGCATCAAAGCGTATGCTGATCTTTTACATCTTCTAAAACGTCATCTAACTCTTCAGGATGTTTCGATAAATGTAGAATGGATAAAATCAATCCACCCCATACAAACACCATCGAAATTACCATCATCACGATTGCCGAAGTATTCATTATTTTATCCTCCTAGCGATCTTTCATTTTGCTTAACACGATTGCAACGACCGCACAGAAAATCACACTGCCCCAGCCGAATACACCTTGTAAGCTCATACTATAAGTATCATAGCCATTTTTGATCAAATTAAAAACAGTCATACAGAGTGTAGTTAACAAGATTAAAGATGTAATAACCGTTAAAGTGAAATCCCATCCCTTACCAACTTGAATAGTTGAGATACGATTTATATGGTCACTAAGCTCTTTAAGAGCTGAACGTTTAAACCAAGCTATGCTAATAATTGATATTAATGCACCACCGATAATACCGATGTTGTTGATAAAGTGGTCAACAATATCAACCAACTTAATTGCATTTACACTTGAGAATAAAATAATTGATACAAGTGCACTACCGCCACCAATAATCGTTACAGCTTTTTTACGGCCCCATTTCAACTTATCTTGCATTGCTGCAATAGGCACTTCCAAAATACTGACCATCGAAGAAATACCTGCGACGAAAAGTGAAGAGAAGAATAAAAGACCAAATAAATCAGCCCCTGTACCTAAGCTTGAAATAATTTTCGGGAATGCAATAAATGCCAATCCAATTCCGCCGCTCACGACATCTTTAACTTCAGTACCTGCCGCATGCGCCATAAAGCCAAGCGCTGCAAAAATACCAATCCCTGCCAAAATCTCAGTTGATGCATTTGCAAAACCAACGATTAAGCCAGAACCTGTTAAATTCGTTTTTGGTTTTAAATAAGATGCATAGGTGACCATGATCCCGAAACCAACAGAGAGTGAAAAGAAAGTATGACCATACGCGGCTAACCATACTTTATAGTTCATCATTGCTGACCAGTTTGGTGTAAAGAATGCATTCAAACCTTGAGCTGCACCTGGCAAACGCAATGACTGAATCACCAAAATAGTGAATAGAACGAATAATAATGGCATGAAAATCTTATTTGATAATTCCACACCCTTTTTCACCCCACCATAAAGAATGATTAAAGTGAGTGCCCAAATTCCAACAATCGGCCAGAATAAATGACTTACAAACTGTAGATCAAAACCAGTCGCTTTTGAGGTTTGTAAGTAAGTATTAAAGAAGAAACCTTCCGGATCACTTCCCCACATTTGACCAATAGAGAAATAGATATAACTACCTGCCCATGTCAAAACACTTGCATAATACAAACCGATAATGATACAAACACAAACCTGCCACCACCCTAAGGTTTCTCCGCCTTTAAATAAAGCTCGATATGCTTTTGGAGGTGAACCAGTACTACGATGGCCGACCGCATAATCTAAAAAGAGTAACGGTAAACCTGCTGTAATGAGTGCAAGTAAGTAAGGAATAAGGAAGGCACCACCACCATTTTCATAAGCAACGTATGGAAAGCGCCAAATATTACCTAAGCCTACAGCCGAACCAACGGCTGCAATAATAAAACCAGATCGTGACGTCCAGTTTTCACGAGAATCTGTCATAAAACACCTAATGTTAAAAGTTTGCTTATTTTTACTGCTATTGTTGATTGTTATTGCGCACGCAAAAAAGAACCAAAAAGTACTTTTGTGTTTGGTTGAGAATAAAAACACCTTTTGAGTATTTTTATTTTCATTACAAACAAGCAAAAATAGAAAATTCTTCCTTAAAGATTTTTGTCCATTTTTTGCCCCTATATAGCTGAACAATACCTGTTTTTATTTATTTTTACTGTAATTTCCATCTGAAATTTTACGTTTTCTTAAAGATTTCCATTTAAATTGGTTATTTTTTAGCTCACATTCATGTTTTAAAGCAAAATGTTAGGTCATTATAAGTACTGCTATTTTCTACTATTTAAATTATTTTTTATTTTATAAAGTATATATATCAACTAATTTTTGAGATATGCAAAATTAAAAATATTATCGGTTCTTTTCACAAAATTTATACTCAAACGTCCCCAATAATGTTCATATCAACCTAGAAATTATTCTATAAAAATCAATAAAATATCAGATTTTTTAAAATTTAAGATAATTGAATTTTTATATTCATCATTTTCCATCAATGTATTACTGCACAGTTTTCTATATCATGCGCACAAAGTTTTCTTTACTTAGGATATGATAGTGAAAATATTAAAAATGTCGTTTGTAGCGCTTGGGATGAGCCTAAGCGGATTCGCACAAGCAGATTTTATAGGGTTAAAGGGAGATGTTAGCTATTGGTTTTACGATGGTAAAGCAAATATGTCGTCACAATTACCCGATGATCAAGATTTAGATCGGAAAGGTAGCGCTCAACTTTCACTCGCTTTTGAGCATCCAATCCCCTTCATTCCAAATGCAAAAATTCGTTATGTAAATTTAGATACTCAGACTAAGTTAGAAACTTTAGGCCAAGCTAACTATAAAATTAATTTAGATCATAGTGATTTTATTCTTTACTACGAATTATTAGATAATATTGTAAGCGTAGATGCAGGCCTTGGTGCAACTGTATTAAATGGCAATATCACTGCTTATACAGGTAAACGTGTTGATATTGATAAAACATATCCTATTGCTTATTTGTCGGGCGAAGTAAAACTTCCATTCACAGGTTTAAGTGCTAAAGGCGAAGCAACCTATACAAACTTTAATGATGCAAAAATCACAGATGCATTAGCGGAAGTAAAGTATAAATTCGTCGATAATTTAGCAGTCGATTTAGGCCTGAAAGCAGGCTATCGAGTACTCAATATTGATTTAAATGATTACGATAATAATGATCTTAAGTTCGACTTTAAAGGTCCTTATATTGGCTTAGAAGCACATTTTTAAATCAAAAAATAATGTGAAATTTTAATACTCAAAATGAAAAAGAACTCCTTGTGAGTTCTTTCTTATTTACACCATATTAACATAACCTGAATATTCTCGAATTCTTTGGCACCAAGCTTGGATATTTGGATATAACTTTAAATCAAAGCCACCCTCCTCAGCTACATGCGTGTATGCATATAAGGCAATATCAGCAATGGTCAGTTCATTTGCGACGAGATAGTCTTGCTCTACTAAAGCTTTATCCATAATAGATAGCGCTTTATGGCCTTTGGGTTGTAAATTATGATATTCCTCTATTTTTTCTGGTGGTAACCCTAAATATTTATTAATAAAACGAGCAACCGCAATAAATGGTTCATGGCTATACTGCTCAAAGAACATCCATTGGTACATTTTTGCTTTAATAAAAAGATCTGTGGGAGTAAATTTTGTTCCTTCAGCTAGATAACCTAAAATGGCATTAGATTCACTTAAAACACGGCCATCATCTAGAACTAATACTGGTATTTTTCCATTAGGATTTAAGGATAAAAACTCTGCTGTTTGAGTATCTTTTTTTAAAATATCAATGTGGACCCATCTATGTTTAATATTTAATAAGGACAGTAATAGTTTAATCTTATAACAGTTACCCGAACCTACATCACCATAAATTATCATAGATCCTTTTCCCTTATTATTCATATTTAAGTATGTAATGTTCTTATTATTTATAGCATAAATTTTTCATAGT